>CAZFOF010000074.1:0-2162 GCA_964520265.1 uncultured Halobacteriales archaeon
TTCTCTGAGCGCGATGCGGGCGAGATACTCGCGGTGTTCGATCGCCTTGACGATTTTCAGAATCTCGTTTTCCTGGTCGGCCGTCAGCACAATATCGTCGAGCGTCATCTCGATTTCCGCCGGTGCGCGCACGTCGACCAGGTCTAGCATCTCGCCTTCCTCGTCCTCGTCGAAGTACTCCGAGAGGAGATTGTCGATGACGGCGCGGTCGGCCCGTGACGGGCGGTTTTGCTGTCGTGCACTCTCGTAGTCGGCGCCGTCGATTTCCTCCTCGAAGTGGGCCGCTAACACGGGGTTGTTCTGGAGGTCATCGGCACTGATTCTGTCGCGGAGCCACTCCTCGGCCATCTCGTTGTCGGTGAATTTGAGGGTACCGTCGAAGTCGTCTTTGTCGGTGAACATGAGCCCGGAGATGACACTCCAGGGGGACTCGACACCTGTCGCTTCGCGTACCGCCTCCCTCGTCGGAGAGAGCGGTCGCTCGATACGCCCATCAGACCAGAATGCCTCTCGGTATGCTGGTGGTAGATCGTCAGGCTCGAATCGCTTGTGTTCGGTGTAGACTGTTGCCGTTAGAACGAACTCTACGACGGCACACTCCGGATCGTTCATTCCCCCAATTGTTGGCACGCAACCGAAATAAGTGACTCGAAGTGTCTATCACAGCGCTCGATTTTCCAGCGCCTCGTCGTCGGCCAACCGGTCGAGGTTCTTCGAGAGAATGTCCGCCACCCGCTCGTAGTACTGCGGTGTATCCCCCGAGTTGTGCGGCGTGAGGAGGACGTTCGACAGCGTCCACAGTGGGTGGGATTCGGGGAGCGGTTCGGGGTCTGTGACGTCCAACGCCGCCCCGCGAATCTGGTTTCGCTGGAGCGCGGTGACGAGTGCATCCGTCTCGACGACCGGCCCCCGTGAAACGTTGACCAGCACGGCCTCCGGCGGTAGCGTCCGCAGCAGTGACGTATCGACCAGTCCTCGCGTGCTGTCTGTCAGCGGACAGGCGAGGACGAGATAGTCCGTCTCTGCACAGGCCGTGTGGATGTCATCGAAACCGACGACTTCGTCGGCAGTTCCACCCTTCTCGGGTGTGTACCGGACACCGACGGTCTCGACACCGAAGGCATCGAGTCGGTCGAGTATCGTCTCCCCGATTGCGCCCATCCCGACGACGGTCACGGTGCTGCCTTCGAGTTGTCGTGTCTGCTGGTGACGCCACTCGCGGCGCTGTTGCTGACGCCACCCGCGGTGAAGCCCGCGGGCGAAGGTGAGCAGCCACCCGACGACGGTCTCTGCGATGTTCGACCCGTGGACGCCCGAGGCGTTCGTGACTGGGATGTCACGCTGCTGGAATGCCTCACCTGGCAGGTGACCAACGCCGGCGTACAGACAGGCAAACAGCTCCAGGTTCTCGGCGGCCTCGAGCAGTTCCTCGCGCATCCGTAGCCCCGTCACGACGGGCGCTGTGGCGACGAGTTCTCGCTCCGCGGCTGGCGTACGAGCGTGCCGAATCTGCCATTCGGGGAGCCGTTCGCGGAGCGCTTCGACGTACCTCTCGACTGGCCGGCCGTGAACGCCCTCACGGAGTACGACCACTTCTCTGTCGCTCATACTCCAACACACAGTCGTCGGCAAGTTAAACCGGCCGGCGTGAACGACTGGTCTGTCGTTCACTGTTTGTGAGCGTTTAACAGGCCTGCCCCCGTCAGTACCCGCATGGCAACACCAGTAATCGTCGATGCAGTTCGGACACCGATGGGCAAAGAAGACGGCACCTTCGCCGACGTTCGCAGCGAAGACCTGTCGATACCGCTCGTCAACGCTCTCCTGTCGTCGGCCGACCTCACCGGGGAGGATGTCGACGACCTCCTGTGGGGGTGTGCACAGCAACGCGACGAACAGGGCAACAACGTGGCGCGGGTCATCTCGCTTCTGTCTGACCTGGGCGAGTCCGTCCCGGCGACGACCATCAACCGGTGGTGTGCTTCCTCCGCCGAGTCGGTGATGCGCGGGGCCGACGCCATTGCCGCCGGCCAGCGCGAGGTACTCATCGCCGGCGGCGTCGAGTCGATGTCCCGCGTGAAGATGGGAGAGAACACGCACAACGTCCACCCCGGCCTGAACGACCACTACAACGTCGGCGAACTCCAGATGGGCATGACCGC
>CAZFOF010000074.1:2172-5184 GCA_964520265.1 uncultured Halobacteriales archaeon
AGTCGCTGAGGAGTACGATATCTCCCGGGAAGCACAGGACGAGTACGCACTCCGCAGCCACGAACGGGCCGCGGCAGCGACCGAATCGGGCAAGTTCGACGAGGAAATCGTCCCGGTCGAGACCGAAGACGGCACTGTCGAGCGAGACGAGGGTATCCGCTACGAGACGAGCATGGAGAAGATGGCCGGCCTGCCGACGGTGTTCAAATCCGAGGGAACGGTCACCCCGGGCAACGCCTCGCAGACGACCGACGGCGCGGCCGCACTCCTGCTCACCTCGCGGGCCTTTGCCGAAGACCACGGACTCCCAATCATGGCAGAGGTCGGCGACCACAACGTCGCTGGCGTCGACCCGACGGTCATGGGTATCGGTCCCGTTCCCGCCGTCCGCGGCCTCGCCGACCGCACCGGTCGTGACCCCGACGACTACGACCTCGTCGAACTCAACGAGGCCTTCGCCAGCCAGTGTCTGTACTGCCAGCGCGAACTCGGCTTCGACGACGAGAGCTACAACGTCAACGGCGGCGCAATCGCGCTCGGGCACCCACTCGGCGCGACGGGTGCGCGACTGCCGGTGACGCTGCTCCACGAGATGCAACGCCGTGACGCCGACCTCGGGCTCGCCACCGAGTGTATCGGCTTCGGCCAGGGTGCGGCAATCGAGTTCCACCTGGAGTGACTCTCTCGAAGGTTGTACGACCACGCACGACCCGTTGTCGACAGTTCGAAGCTGTTTATCCCGCGCAGGCCACACGAGTGCGTATGGAACTGGCTCCGCTGTTCAACCAGATGCCGTTCGCCAAGCTTCTCGGCATCGATGTCGCAGAGGCGACCGAGGGCAGTGCAACTGCACGTCTGGAATTCAGCGACGACCTGCTGTCGAATCCGAGTGGCGAAGTCGCACACGGCGGCGTGACCTACGCGCTCGCCGACACTGCCGGCGGTGCTGCGGTCATGTCGCTGTCCGGTGTCGTCACACCGACTGTCGATATGCGAATCGACTATCTCGCACCGGCGACGACAGATCTCGTCGCCGAAGCCGATGTCGTCCGTCACGGCGAGGGTGTCGCGATGGTTCGCGTCGAGGTTCACGACGCGGCGGAGACACACATCGCGACGGCACACGGCACCTACAAAACCGGCGGACAGGGCGACCAGACACCGTGGGGAGAAGACAGCACTGTCGCCGACTACACCGACAGCAACTAATTCGGTGCAACTGCGTCATACGGACTGCTGTACGTCAGTACTGGACTGACCACAGAACGCGTGCGGTCGTCCCGGAACACAGGGACAGCAATCCGTCTCAGTCCTCGCCGCGACACATCTTCATGCCTTTGCGGACGGGGCCGCGCTGTCCCAGCAACGTCAGTTTGTCACCTTCCCGTATCACGTAGTCAGCGGTCGGCACCGTCGTCTCGCCGTCGTGGCTCACCAGCGCGATGAGACAGGCATCGGGGAGCATCGGCCCAAGTTCCCTGATCGGTGTGCCGATAATCTCTCGGCTTGTGACCTCGACCTCCTGTACGTCGCCAGTCCGGCCGACGCCGGTCATCCAGCGGGCCAGTGCAGGGCGTTCGATCTGATTGTCGATGGCCCACGCCGTCGCCATCCCCGCGTCGATGGTGTTGACGCCCAGATCTTCGAAGGCCTCGACGTTGTCGGGGTTGTTGGCCCGGGCGATGACCTTCTCGATGTCGAATTTCGAATCTGCCAGCTGGGACACCAGCAGATTCGCGTCGTCGTCGCCGGTCGCAGCGACGATGATTTTTGCGTTCTCCGCGCCAGCCGAGCGCAGCACCTCGGTGTCGGTGCCGTTACCCCATTCGACGGTGAAGCCGGCGTTGCGCGTTGTCTCTACCACGTCCTGGTCTTCTTCGATGATGACGACGTTCTCTCCTCGGTCAGCGAGGCGTTCGGCGAGCGCTCGGCCCGTCTTTCCGCCTCCAACGATGATGACTCGCATTGGTATCACGTCCAGGTATTCGGCGATGTAGCGTGCAAATCCACCCTCGAACACGACGGTCATGAGGATGACAAGAAAGACCGTGCCGACGAGAATATCGGCCTGTCCGGTGAGTGTCTGTGACTGGATCAGTGCGTCGACAGCCTCTGGGTTGTTCAGCGTCGCCGGGTCGACACTTTCCAGACTCTCGACACTGCGCCCGGCAAGGTTGGCGGCCTCGACACGTGACTCGTGGGCCTGTTCGCGGAGTTCGACCGCAAACAGCGTGGCGACAGAGGCCGGAATGATGCCGCGTGGCCCGACGAAACTCATGAAGACGCGCTCGCGGACGGTAAAGCGGCCGCCGACAGACGAGATGAAGACCAGCAACGGGCGGATGACCAGTGCCACGGCCCCGACGACGAGGAGTCCGGGGATGCCGAGTTCGAGCAACACGTCGAAATCGAGCAACGCCGCCAGCGCGATGAACACGAACGAAAGCACGAGCAGCGTGATGTCACCCTTGAAGTTCGTAATCTCCTCCTCGTAGGGGATGTCGGCGTTGCCAAGCAGGAGCCCGGCCGTCGCCACGGCGGCGACGCCGGCCTCGCTGAGTTGGTTGTTTGCCAGCGCGTAGGCCATCAGTGCGCCGGCAAGCACGAGCAGGCGGGCGTTGCGCGGTGCGTCGCCCGGCGAGAGGTCGATGTACCGCAACAGATAGAAGACAACCCCGGCGACGACGATGCCGACCAGCAGTCCCGTTCCGAGTCGCGTGGTGAAATCCTCCACTATACCAGTCGTCGCACTCGCCGGATTGAGCACCTCGAAGACGACGACGGCGAGGATGGCCGCGCTCACGTCGTTGACTATCCCCTCTGTTTCCAGTGCAGCGGCCACCCGGTCGCGCACGGGAACGACATCGAGAATCGGCGTGATGACCGTCGGGCCAGTCGCGACCAGCAACGCACCGATGAGGAATGCGAGCGGCCAGCCGGTGTTCAGGACGAAGTTGACGACCAGTGCTGTCCCGACCAGCGCGATGACAGCACCGAGGGTGACGAGTCGCA
>CAZFOF010000074.1:5194-8929 GCA_964520265.1 uncultured Halobacteriales archaeon
CACCGTCGCCGCCGGTGCCTCTCGCAGTCGGTTAATCTCCAGGTGAAAAGCACCCTCGAAGACGATGATGGCGACCGCAAGCCCCACGATAGCCGGGAGTGCGTCACCGAAGGACTCCGGTGTGACGAACCCAGCACCTTCCGGTCCCAGTGCGATGCCGGCGACGATGTAGAAGATGATACTGGGGACACCGGTGCGACTGGCCAGCACCTGTGCGACGACACCAAGGCCGATGATGCCAGCGACCAGCAGTATCAAATCGTTGGCCGCCACGACGATGCCTCCATCTGTCCGGGGGAACGACCCCGCTACCTATAAACGCACTCACTTCGATGAACAGAAACTGGCCGGTGTCGATACCGCTCAGAACTGCCGTTCTTCGACGACAGTCGCCGTCTTGCCGTCGGCGACCAGCACTGTCGTTATCGTCACCTGATTGTCGTTGTTCATGAGCGTTCTGGCCTCAGTCAGGCCGAGTTCGAGCTCGACGGTTCGCTCGGTGGAACCGTTGGCCGAGACGCTCGTGATGGTTTCTGCCCCACTCCATATTGGCTCGCCGCCGGACGTGATTTCGATGTCGGCCGAGACGTTGCTGGCCCCGGTGCCGTCCGTATCGATGATTGCGAAGGTCACATCCCAACAGCCGACGCCACACTCGCTGACGTCTCTGGTCTCGACGTCGAGACCGAGTTCTGCGGGCTCGACCGTGGCGGTCGGCTGGGGGACTGTCTGTGTTGCGGTGGCCGTTGCGGTCGTGGTGGCAGTGGCCGTCGCGGTCTGCGTTGCGGTGGTCGTCGCAGTCTGCGTTGCGGTCTGTGTTGCATTGGCTGTCGCGGTCTGTGTTGCGGTGGCCGTACTCGTCTCCGTCTCGGTGGCCGTTTCGCCTGCGCCGCCGTCGCTGACCTGCGAACAGCCAGCGAGGGCAACGAGGACGACAAGAAGTCCAATTGCGACGTATCGTCTGGTACTCGTCATGCACGTCCGTAGACAGGGGGACACGTATCAATGTTGTTGCCGTGGCGCGTGCTGGGTCGACGTTCCGGTGAGTATCAGTCGCGGTGGTCGAGATACGTCAGGACCCCACGGACGTTCATCCGCTCTTCTGCGCGGGCTTTCTCCTCGCCCCAGGCGTCGACGGTATCGACGTTCTCGGCGAAGTGTTCGATGACGGCTTCGTCGTCGTCGAGTCGGTCGCGGGCGGCTTCGACATCTTCGACCCACTGTTCGATGACCGTGGCGTACTCGCTGAGGTGGTCGTCGGCCGGTGCGTCGCCGAAGTGTCCGTAGTACAACGCCGAGGGGTCGAGTTCCTGGAGCAGTTCCACGTCGTCGAGAATCTGCGGGAGATTGAACGTCGGCGGCGGACTGGTGTGACGTACCCCATCGAGTCCGGGTGTCAGAATGCCGGCGGCGTCGGCCGTGAACACGCCGTCTGCAGTCTCGTCGTAGAACACCGCCTGGTGAGGGGCGTGTCCGGGGGCGTGGTGGACATCGAGCGTGTGGTCACCCAGGTCGATGGTGTCGCCATCTTCGAGTTCCGTGATGCGCTGTTCGGGCACCGGCTTCGGCTCGGCGTAGTGTTTGATCTGGTCTTCGACGGCGGCTTTTGTCCCTTCCCAGAGGCGGTCGGGGCTGACCAGGTGGCCCACGCCGGCCTCGTAGCAGTACACGTCGGCGTTGGGACACGCCTCGGCGAGATAGCCTGTCCCGCCGGCGTGGTCGAGGTGGACGTGTGTCGGGATAATCGCCGCCAGCTCTTCGGGTGCGATACCGACCTCGCCCAGCGCATCGAGAATCGCCTCGTAGTGTTTCCCGATGCCGGTGTCGACCAGCGCGGGTCGCTCCGCGTCGATGATGTAGATCGCACCGTATTCCGCGGTATCGTACATCTCCGTGTCGACGTAGTAGATGTCACTCGAATTGCCAGCCGTCGCTTCGTAGAGGTCGCCCAGTGCCATACACCGATGTGCAACGACTGACAGTAAAAGGGTTCGCCTGCCGGCGACCGGTGACAGCCGCCGTCGCGCCCCAGTGTCCGAACGGACGGCCAGCAATGCAGTCACTCGGTTTCCGCGACTGGCTTCACGACGAACCGGAGCGTGTAGGCGGGGCCGTCTTTGACGAAGGCGACGGCGTTGTCGGGGCCGGTCTGGAGCGTCACGTCGCCCTCGATACCACGGACGACGCGGGCGAAGTCGTCGCCGTAGTGATTCGACACTGCCGGCCCATCGACGTTGGCTGCAAGCGGTGCCGAGACGCTGGTGGTCTCGCCGTCGACTGCGACGACCAACCGGCCGTCGCGGACGGTCAGCGGGTACGTCTCGTGGGCGTCGGCGAACTCCACGGCGTCGACGAGTCGCGACAGTTCGCCGGCTGTCGTCTCGATGTGCGTCGGCACTGGGTCGCCGTCGTCGAGAAACGTCGTCCCGTCGAAGCGGTCGGGAAGCACCATCTCGACGCTGTTGAGCACCGCCGGGTCGTCGACACAGTCGATGCTGACCTGCGTGTCGCCACTGGCCAACACGAGCCGTGAGGTGATACCACCCTGGCCTTCGAACCCGATGGTGAGACGACCGCTGGCGAACCAGTCGAGCCAGTTCAGGACGGTGTCGACATCGAACAGCGCGTTGACGCTGTCCACGCCGGGCACCGACAACCGCGTGAAAATCTCCGGGTTCATCGAACAGTACGAACCCCGCTGTGCGCCCGCCGCGCTTGCGGGGGTCTCCACGCAGTCGTCGTCGAGGCGGACGAACATCTCCTGGTCGGTGTCTCCGCCGTCGTACAGCGCTGCGCTTTTGATTGCCGCCGCGACCGTCTCTGGGTCGCTCTCGACGACCGCCAACGACTCCATATCCTAGGCGGCGTCTGGCAGTCACTTATAGCGTTTGCCGTGATGACTGCTCCATCGCCGTGCCCGGGGTGAGAGCGACACGGTTTTGCTACCGCACACAGAAGCCGGGAGTATGTTATCGAGGCAGTTCGTCCGCGAGCACACCGACGCCGTCCGCGACGCCCTCGCGCTTCGAGGGACGACGGACGTCGACCTCGACGCCATCCTCGAAATCGACGAGGAGTGGCGCGAACTGAAGGCCCGCGGCGACGACCTGCGCCACCAGCGCAACGAAGTCAGCAGCAAGATTGGCGAACTCAAACAGGAAGGCAAAGACGAGGAGGCCCAGGACGCAATCGAACGCTCCTCGGAACTCAAAGACGAACTCCAGACGGTCGAAGACCGCGCCGACGAACTGGAGGCCGAACTCGAAGCCAGCCTGCTGGAACTCCCCAACATTCCCCAGGACGATGTGCCGCCCGGCGAAGACGAACTCGACAACGAGGAAGTTCGTCGCGTCGGCTTCGACACACAGCGTGACCTACCCGAGGACGTGACGCCACACTACGACATCGGCGAAGACCTGGAGATTCTCGACTTCGACCGCGGCGCGAAAGTCGCTGGCGGCGGCTTCTACTTCCTGAAAGGTGACGGCGCACGGCTGGAACACGCACTCATCCAGTTCATGCGCGATATCCACCGCGAGCAGGGCTACACCGAGGTCTTCCCACCGATTCCCGTCAGCTCCGAAGCGATGCGCGGAACGGGCCAACTCCCCAAGTTCAACGAGGACGCCTACCGCGTCGGCGGCGGCGAACACGACGACTACGACGACGACGACCTGTGGCTCTGTCCGACCGCGGAGGTGCCCGTCACCAACATGTACCGCGACGAGATCATGC
>CAZFOF010000075.1:0-3840 GCA_964520265.1 uncultured Halobacteriales archaeon
CGTATGGCAAACAGCACTCGCACCGTCTCGTTCGACCGGGACGATATCCCGACGGTCGTCGTGAGCATCCTGCTCGTCAACGTCGTCGGTGCTGTGCCCGCCGTCCTCGCCGGGCCGGACTCGGCGTGGTTTCAGGCACTCGACAAGCCCTCACTCTATCCGCCGGGATGGGTCTTCGGCGTCGTCTGGACGGGGCTGTTCACCCTCCTCGGCGTCGCCCTCGCCGTCGTCTGGCTTTCGGGCACCGACCGCCGTCCGGTTCGCATCGCACTCGGTCTGTTCGTCGTCCAGATGGTGTTCAACGTCGCGTGGACGCCCGCCTTCTTCGCACTCCAGAATCTCCTGTTCGGACTGGTCGTCATCACCATCCTCTGGCCGCTCGTCCTCGCGACGACAGTCGCCTTCGGCCGTGTCGACCGCCGTGCTGGTGCGTTACTGGTGCCGTATCTCCTGTGGGTCAGCTTCGCCGCCGTGTTGAACTACCAGTTTCTCGTCCTCAACTGAGTCGTCTCGCCTCTTTAGGAATCGGTCGTCGCCACGGCCCGTACCGGACTCGCTTCCGCGTCGACGGCCAGCGGCATCGCCGTCAACTGGAACTCCCGGGGGAGTCGTGAGAGGCCACGGAGGTTCTCGACAACGAGACAGTCCGCACTGAACAGCGCGTCGTGGGCTGGCAGACCGTCGGGTTCGTCCTCCCGCTCGCGGGAGGGGTCGACACTCGGCGTGGGGTCGGGGCCGAACGTGTCCAGACCGACGCTGTAGCCGTACTCGGCACACCACGACGCGGCGGTCTCGGTCAGATAGGGGTGGTCGCGGTACCGCTCTGTCCCCCAGTGGGTACTCCAGCCGGTCTGGACGACGAGCATATCGTGGTCGGTCGGGGCTGGAAGCGCGTCGACGCCAATCGGGTCGCGGTCGGCGACATCAGAGCAGTCCACGCGGCGTGCGTCGAAGGAAAAGGTCGACAGCGGAAAGTCACCGAGTGTCTTGCCGTCGGCGATGGTGTGTGCGGGTGCATCGATGTGCGTGCCGACGTGCGTGTCGAGGTCGAGTTCGGTCACGCGAGCGCCGTCCTCGTCGACGGTGGTCACTGTCTCGACGGTGACTGGGCGACTGTCAGGATAGACGGGCATCCCGTCGGCAACAGGGTGTGAGAGGTCGATACGGGGCAAGCTCAGCCGTGGAACTGGTGGTACTCCATGCCCTTGTGTTTGAGTTCGTTGCGCTTGCGTTCGAGGAAGGAGTAGACCGACCCGTGTGGTGCGCCGTCGAGAATCATCTCGGCGGCCTCGCGGACGGCTTCGACCTGCTCCGGGCCGCCGATGATACCGAGTGTCGACCCGTAGATGGTGACCGAGGCACCGGTCAGTTCCTGCATGAGTTCACGGGTGCGGCCACCCTCGCCGATGAGTCGGCCCTTGTGTCTGCGGAGGTCGTTCTGATTCCGCGAGGCTGCGTCGATGTCGACGATGTCGAACATCACCATGTCGTCTTCGAGCAGACGCAGGGCGTCCTTGGGAGCGAATCCACGGCCGATAGCCTTCACGATGTCCGGGCCTTTCAGCCCCTTTATCGGGTCGCCTACCTTCTCGATAGCGACCTTGCCACTCTCGGAGTCGATGTCGAGACGAACCTCTGCGCGCTCTTCGATTTCGCGCATCGTCTCGCCGCCAGCCCCGATCAGAACACCAATACGGTCTTCGGGGACTTTCACGTGCTGCATAACTATACCAACTTGTACGCGGTTGCGGACTTAAAGTCCTTCGTCGTTGCGCCTGTCCAACGGGCGGTTTTAACATTGTGACACTACTCACTTCAGCGTATGAGCACCCCTGAACAGCGTGTCCGTGACAACCTCACCGGCATCGTGTCGGTGCTCGTCACCGGAACCTGGCTGGCTGCCCTCTTTTTGGATTTTAATTGGTGGCTCCCGTTCATGCTCTTTGGATACATCGTCCTCGTGCCGGTCACTGCGTTGCTCTTTGGCGACGAAGAGGACGTCGCAGAGTGGTGGGACGAAGACGAAGCGAACACAGAGCGCGAGAGAGACACAGAGAGTGACCCACTGGCGGAGTTGCGCTCGCGGTACGCCCGCGGCGAACTCACCGACGAACAGTTCGAGCGGAAACTCGAACGACTGCTCGAAACGGAGAGCATCGAGGACGTCGAAGACAAGACCGGGCGGACACGCGAGCGCGAGCACGAACTGGAATAAATGCGCCACCCGAGCGTACAATGCCGTCGAGGCCCTCCGTACTGGTGAATGGAGACGAACCGGAATGACGGTACCATCGCGATGCTGCTGGGGTGGACTCCGTGGATTGCCCTGGCGGCCAGTGCCGGCGTGAACGTTGCTGATGGTCTCGATACCGTCGTGGGGATGGAACTGCCCGGCCCCTCCACAGCGATTCTCGTGACGGCACTCGCCGGATGGCTCGGGTTGCGGTGGTGGCGGCCGCGGCGACAGGCCGCTCGTATCTTCGGTGTGGCGGGCACAGTCGCCGTCGCACCGCTTGTCGTGGTCGTCGGCCGACAGGCAAGCGTCGAGACAGTGGGGTGGCTCTCGCTTGCACTGGCGGGGGCGGTCGTGTTGGCCTGGTGGGGACGCTCTGCAATCGCACGACACGGTGGAAGCGAGCGCGCGAGTGTGCTGGGGGGATTCGTGGTCTTCGGCCAGGCGTTCGACGCGCTGACGACCGGTGTCGGTATCGACGTGCTGGGATACAGCGAGCAGAACCGTCTCTCGGATGCGATTCTCTCGGCCGCCGAGGGACTGCCACTGTCCGGAGTCGTGGGGACAAGTTGGCTGTTCATCGCCGTGAAACTCGCGCTTGCGGTCGCCGTCGTCGCGCTCGTCGTCGACGGTGGCGAAACCGAACAGACACTCGTCGTCGCGCTGGCGGCCTTCGCCGGCTTCGGCCCGGCCGTCCACAACGTCGTCCTGTTTGCGACGACCGAGGCAGCCGCAGTTTGAAGCCCTCGGAACCCGACCGGTCGGATATGGAAGTTCACAACGTCACCGCGGACGCAGACGTGTTCACCTGTAACGCCTACCTTGCACTTGGCGAGACGCCGACGCTGGTCGACGCCGGGTCGATGGACGGCGTCGTCGATGTCGTTCGGGAGTACACCGACGACATCGAGCGGGTGGTCGTAACCCACCAGCACAGCGACCATATCGCGAACCTGGAGAGGGTCGTCGACACCTTCGACGCAGACTGTTATGCCTACGACCCCCACCCGAAACGCACACACGAACTCGACGACGGCGACACCGTCACCGTCGGTGACGAGGACTGTGAAGTGGTGTACACGCCCGGCCACGCCAACGACCACGTGGCGCTTGTCAGTGACGCCTCGCTGTTTTCCGGCGACGTCGTGGTGCACAACGACGGCGCGTTCGACTACGGGAGTTTCGGCCGGACGAGTTTCCCGAACAGAGACACCCCAGGGATGAGCCGCGAGCGTCTCATCGAGAGCATCGAAACACTCCTCGAACAGCTCCCCGACGGCGTCGAACACATGTACTCGGGTCACGGTGATGTCTTCCACGGCGACGTGCGAGACGTGGTAGAGACGGCACTCGGACGGGCAGAGAACCGTGAACCGAAATATCCCGACGAGTGAGTCGTCGGCCCCGTGAGCTATCGGAGAGCGCGTGCGCCGGCGGTACAGGGCCACGTCGTCAGTGCGAACGCGAGGCGAACAGTGTGTACGAGCAGCGAATCGTCGGTGGCTGAACGGTGTGCCTGCGAGCAGTTGTCCCACGTCGGTCGCTCGGTAATCGTGTCGTCGCAGTCCGGACAGTCGTAGACGACGCGGTCGGCTCGTGCCTCGACC
>CAZFOF010000075.1:3850-8836 GCA_964520265.1 uncultured Halobacteriales archaeon
ACAAAAGAGCGTACTCTTCTCCCGGTGGGAAGGTACCGCTGCGGACGACTGGGTGGTGTGAGGGAGCATTCGGCCGGTCTAGCGCCGGAGTGAGTAAAAAGGTGTCGCTGCATGGTGTTCAATGGTTTTCAATACCATCGGGAAGATATGCAGTGAAAGTGCCAGACGGTGTCGCCACTGGCCGGAACGACCGCAGGCGCAGTGGTGTTACGTGCTCCGGGTCTCGCGTGCTTTCGGACGGAGGTTGCCGTAGCCACACTTGCGACACTGGGTCGCGCGTTCCGCGTTACGGGCGTTACAGCGCATACAGACCTGTTTGGTGAAGATGCGCTCTTCTGCCTTCTCGAATCGAGCCATACCCGCCGGTTGCTCGTCGGTGCGTTTAAACATCGTGGTCTCACCCCGACGCAATTATTCCGATACAACCCGATTGAAGACTATGAGCTACGAACAGGTCGCCGACCTCCCCCTGACCGTCGACGACGTTACCGTCGCTCGCCGGGAACGTGACACCTCCAGTGGATTCACCCGCGCCACGACCGTCATCTCGCTGTCCGGCGATGGCGAAACTGGCCGTGGCGAGGACGTGACCTACGAGGCCGACGAACACGAACCGGACAAGTGGGACGCCCTCGACCTCTCGCTGTCGGGCGAGTACACGCTCGATTCGTTCTCGACGCGCCTCGGAGAGACTACCCTGTTTCCCGACCCACCCGACCGCGACGTGTTCAGAAACTACCGGCGCTGGGGATTCGAAAGCGCCGCACTGGATCTGGCACTCAAACAGGCAGATACGACACTGAGCGCGGAACTCGGCCAGTCGGTCGACCCAGTGCGCTTCGTCGTCAGCACCCGCCTGAACGACACCGAAAGCGACGACCCGCCGACGACCGACCGTATCCATCGCTTGCTGGCGGACTACCCCGGGACGGAGTTCAAACTCGACCCGACACCGGACTGGACGGACGATGTCATCGACGACCTCGCCGCCACGGGAGCCGTCAGGACGCTGGATTTCAAGGGCCACTACGAGGGAACCGAAGTCGACACCCCGGCCGACCCCGCCTTCTACGAGAAACTACTCGCGGCGTTCCCCGAGGCAGTCATCGAGGACCCGGGACTGACCGACGAGACACGCGCGCTGTTCGAGGGACACAGAGCCCGTGTCTCCTGGGACGCCCCCATCCACGGCATCGACGATATCGAAGCACTGCCGTTCGAGCCATCGTGGCTCAACATCAAACCGTCGCGATTCGGCACCGTCGCGGAGTTGCTCGCCACCATCGACTACTGTGAGCGCAACGAAATCGCGATGTACGGCGGCGGCCAGTTCGAACTCGACGTCGGCCGACGCCACATCCAGTTGCTCGCCGCGCTGTTCTATCCGCACACACCAAACGATGTCGCACCGGGCGGGTACAACGACCCCGACCCGCCGGCCGGACTGGCAACGAGTCCACTCGACGTCGCTGAACCCGAGCGTGGCTTCACACTCGACGCTCACTCGTCGGCGAGATAGTCGTCCTGTACGGCAACGACCTCGCTGGAATCGGCACAGTCGGCATACCGGCGCAGGGGTTCCTCGTTGAGGTCGAGAAACGTCGGCCCCCAGGAGAACGTCTCCAGAATCTCGGCGGCCTGCTCGCGCTCGCCGAGAATCGCGAGTGCTCCGGCGAAGGCCTCGACGGTGTTCAACTGGAAGGCAGTGCCGTAGTTGATGGGGTTGGCCGCGACGAGAAAGGGCAGCGAGCGGTGGGCACCGTCGAGGTCGAAGGCCTCCCGTTCGGCGGTCTCCCACGAACAGTCAAGCGCGACCAGTCGGTCAGGGCCGCGGTCGGCATCCGCCGGGGAGAGCGCCTGGTCGGCGAAGGGATTCAACACGAGTCCCGCCGGTGTCTCCCGTGTCGAGCGGTGGAGCGTGACGTGACCAAGCCGGTCGAGCTTCCGTGCCGAGCACTTCTCGGGGTCGTCGTCACCCTCGTAGCGGACGTGCAGTTCCACACACGGGTTTGTCGTCGAGTGGACAAAAGCAAACCGCACCAGTCCGGCGTGGCGGCTGTCGCGTTGGCCCCATGAGTTAAGTGTGCGTGCTGGGAAAACTGAACAATGATTCGCGACGGGGACGACGCCCCGACCTTTGCGTTGCCTGCAGTCGAAGACGGAGCGTTTCGTACCGTCGCGCTAGAGGACTATCTCGGCGACGACATCGTCATTCTCGCCTTCTATCCGGCGGCTTTCAATCCCTGCTGTGACGGGGAGACGACCGATCTCGACGAACTCGACCTTTTTACGATGCAGAAGGACGTCTCCATTCTCGGCATCTCCGGCGACAGCGTCTACAGTCACCGTTCGTTCGCCGAGACCTACGACCTCAGCATCCCGCTGCTCACTGATATCGACGGCGCGGTCGCGACAGATTACGGCGTCGCCGTCGACGACCCCGACGCGGGGTATCGAACCAACCGGGCCGTCGTCGTCATCGACCCCGACGGCGAGGTGCAGTACGCCTGGCAGACCGAGGAACTCACCGAGTTACCGCCGGTCGACGACGTTCGCGAAGCAGTCGAGAGCGTCGGTGGCAGCGATACGGCAGAGGCCAGATACCGCGTGGGACACGCACACTACGTCGAAGCACGACGGTCGTTCACCAGCGCGATGAGCGGGTTCGAAAGCGGCGAGTGGATGATGGCACAGACCGACTTCGTTCGCGCCTGCGACGAGTTCGACGAGGCCACAGACCAGTTCAACACCGCGGTTCGGTTCGCCGTCTCCGAAGAGACACGAACCTACTTCGAGCGTGCCGAGAAGAAATCCGGCGTCCTCTCACAGGCCGCCGAATGGCTCGCGGAGTCTGCAAGCGCCTACGCGAGCGGCGAAGGCAAAGAGGGCGAACAACTTCGGACGGACGCCGAAAAGCCACTGGAGACCGCCCGCGACATCCACGAGCCCCCACCGCCACAGGAGTTCCCACCCGAGGAAGACCCTGCCGAACAGGAAGACGAACGTCAGTCACTGCTCCCCACTGAAGAGAAGTCAGTGCCGACGCTCGACACCGACATCGACGAAGTCGACGAGGCCGAAAAAGCCGGCGACACGAGCGACACGTCTGGTGATGAGGCGAGTGTCACGGCCGACGGGGAACAGACGGAGGGAGCCGCGTCGGACGACGAGGAGGCCGAGACAGACGAAAGCGGCGAAGAAATCGACGACGAAGAACTCGAAGAGATTGCGGCGGAACTGGAAGAACAGACGAAACAGGCACAGCGCGCCACCGAAACCGAAGACAGCAACGATGACAGCGTCGTCCCCGACAAACCGGCAAGCGCGACCGAAACAGAGGACGAAGACGACCAGGAACTCACCGAGGAAGGGAAACTCGACCTGGCCGACCCGAACGAGGGTGAAGCCGACGATGACGACGAGGAAGACGACGAGAGTGACGAGGAATCAGCCGAGGATCTCGGCAGTGGAAAACACGGCGTTCCGGATTCACTATGACGACGGCACGCGACGACCCGGAACCGACGCGCACGCCGGCGGCGGCCGCCCGCGCCTACTACCGCGCGCTGGACGACGACGACTACGACCTGCTCGAATCGGTGCTCGACACCGACTTCGTCCACGAGCGACCGGACATGACACTGGAGGGGCGCGAGCGGTTCGTCCAGTTCATGCGCGAGGAGCGCCCACAGACAGACACCAGTCACCCAATCGACGCCGTCTACGAGCAAGCCGACGGAGCAGAAATCGTCGTCCGCGGCCGTCTGCTCGCAGCCGATGGCAGCGAGATTACCGGCTTCGTGGACGTATTTTCCTTCGACGGCGAAAGAATTGCGACGATTCGAACCTTCACCGACTGATACTCCCGGCTATACGTACGTGAACAGATTTGGCACAACGGGGTGCCAAAATCGTTCACGAAGTTATAGCCAACAGTATGGTATTTGGGCTGGTATGCGAGATACAACGCACATAGCCAGACTCGCCGCCGGAATACTGATTCACAAGTCCCGACCGAGAAATACGAGGAATTAGGTGTTTAATACCGCTGGGCATTATACATCGGCCATATGCAAAGCGATTCAGACGGTGACACCAATGCCGAGGGAGGTGGTGGAACCGGTGGGGAGTCCAGGAGCGTTTACGAAGAAATGTTCCGTGAGATGAGTGATGCTGTCTTCCTGATTGACGTGGAACTAACCGGCGAGGGCTACACGTTCACGTACCAGCGAAACAATGCCTCACATCAGCAACAAACTGGCCTGTCGGAAGACGAACTACGCGGACAGACCCCACGTGAACTTCTCGGCGGAGAACAGGGCGCGGTTGTCGCAGGAAACTACCGCCGGTGTGTCGAACAGGCAGAGACAATCGAGTACGAAGAGCAATTAGAGCTCCCCGCTGGGACGAGTTACTGGCAGACGAAACTCACGCCAATCACTGAGACAGGAGAGGTCACCCAGATTGTTGGCGTCGCACGGGACATAACAGAACAAAAAGAACAGGAAGATGAGTTACAGCGCATCCATCGACGGTTCGAGACTGTCATGGAGACGATGTCTGCGGCGGTGTTTCTGAAGGATACCGACAGCCAGTATCTCATGATGAATCAGGCGTGTCGCGAACTGTTCAACGTAGAGAATCAGGACATTGTCGGCCTGACTGACGAGGAGCTCATGCCGTCGGATGTTGCAGAGAAGGCGAGGACGGACGACCAGCGGGTCATTGAGAACGAGGAGGTGGTCAAAATCGAAGAGACAGTCCCAACAGCTGCTGGGAACACCGTCCGCCTGACGCGAAAATCGCCGGTGTACGACGACGACGGCAACATCGTAGCTCTCTGTGGTGTCTCGACCGACATCACCGAGCAGAAAGAGCGCGAACGGGAGCTCCAGCGTCTCAAAGAGCGGGTCGAACTCGCCGTTGAGGGGGCAAACCTCGGCGTCTGGGACTGGGATATGACCACCGACGAGGTGGAGTTCAACG
>CAZFOF010000076.1:0-1096 GCA_964520265.1 uncultured Halobacteriales archaeon
AGCGACGTCCAGCGTGTCGACGGCGTCGTTCTCCATCGCACCGACAGCGACCCCGGCACCGGTGAGTTCGTCCGCGGGAAGGTCGACGCCACCAGACGGCGGCGGCTGATGCGTCACCACACCGCAACGCACATTGTCGGCCACGCGGCCAGACAGGTACTGGGTGACCACGTTCGCCAGGCCGGTGCGCAAAAACACACCGACAGCGCCCGTCTGGACATCAAACACTACCAGTCCATCTCCCGCGAGGAAGTCAGAGAAATCGAACACCGCGCCAACGAGATGGTGATGGAGAACGTCTCGGTCACACAGGAGTGGATCGACCGCAACGATGCCGAGAGCGAACACGGCTTCGATATCTACCAGGGCGGTATCCCGAAAGGCGAGCAGATTCGGCTCATCCACACCGGCACGGACACACAGGCCTGTGGTGGAACACACGTCTCACGCACCGGCGACATCGGCACCATCAAACTGCTCGGAACCGAGCGCATCCAGGATGGGGTTATCCGCCTGAGTTACGCTGCGGGCGACGCAGCCATCGACGCGACACAGCGCACCGAGGACGCACTCGCCGAGGCCGCGGATATCCTCGACGTGAGCCCGACGGACGTGCCCGAGACGGCAGCCCGCTTTTTCGAGGAGTGGAAAGACCGGGGCAAGCAAATCGAGGAACTCAAGGAGGAACTCGCCGAGGTGCGAGCGAGCGGTGGCGGTGCCGGCGACGAGGTGGAACTCGACGGCGCGACTGCCGTCGTCCAGCGCATCGACGCCGATATGGACGAACTCCGTGCAACCGCCAACGCACTCGTCGAGGACGGGATGCTCGCGGTCATCGGCTCCGGTGCTGACGGAGCAACGTTCGTCGTCGCTGTGCCCGACGACGTGAACATCAACGCGGGCGACGTGGTCGGCGAACTCGCCAGTCGCGTCGGCGGCGGCGGTGGCGGCCCGCCCGACTTCGCCCAGGGCGGCGGTCCCGACGCGGCGGCACTCGACGACGCACTCGCCGACGCGCCGGACGTGCTGAAGCAGGTCGTCGGCGCCTGAGCGGGTGGAGATGGGTCGGGGATAACCGCCGCTCGGTCGACACAGT
>CAZFOF010000076.1:1106-6894 GCA_964520265.1 uncultured Halobacteriales archaeon
GACTTCGCACAGGGCGGTGGCCCCAACGAGGACAACCTGGAGGAAGCACTCGACGCGGCACCCGAGATTCTCCGCCAGGTGCAAAACGCGTAGGTCGGACACGACACCGAGAGGAGACAGCTTTTCACTGCCGGACTCCGAGAGACCACCGATGCCGACAGCGACGAACGGGGGTGTGACACTCCACTACGAGACAGATGGCGACGGAGAGACAGTCGCGTTCATCTCAGACGTGGGGTACGGCGCGTGGCTGTGGGGCTGGCAACACGGAGCCATGGCCGGCCCGTGGGAGACGCTGGTCTGGGATGTGCGTGGCACCGGCAAGTCCGACGCACCACCAGGGCCGTACGACGTGGAGACACTGGCGGCGGATTTCGAGGCAGTCCTCGGGGATGCGGGCGTCAGGCGGGTGCACGTCGTCGGTGCCGGACTGGGCGGGATGGTCGCGCTCCGGTATGCCCGTGTCTACGACCGTGCACGGACGCTGACGCTGTTCGGAACGGCTGCAGACGGCGACGCCGTCGACGAGACAGCACTCGATGGTCTCCACCCGCCCGGCGACGCCGACACACTCGACGGGGCTTTCACACCTGCCTTCCGTGAGTCTCGGCCAGACCTCATCGAGCAGATTCGAACCTGGCGAGGAGAAGAAGACGCAGACAGCGACGCAATTGCGGCACAGCGTGCGGCGATGACCACCTTCGAGGCCGGCCCGCTGTACGAACTGTCGCTGCCGACGCTGGTCTGTCACGGCGTCGACGACCCCGTCGTACCCGCTTCGGCGGGGAAACGACTCGCGGAAGAGTTACCACGTGGCACCTACGAACCGGTCGAGGGGCGACACCTGTGTTTCGTCGAACACTCCCGGGCCGTCTCCGAGCGCGTCGTCGAACACATCGAGACGAACAGCAACGACGCGTGACGGCGATTCCACAGTAGTAGCGCTCGCTCTTGCCGACCCTGATGAAACAACGCTCGACAAATGGTGATTAGAGGATGAACGAGATGATGGCCAGAATGATGAATATGATGACGAGCCATCTGGCGATATCCATGCTGAGTCCGGCAATCCCTTTTGCAGCGAGTAGCCACGCAACGACCGCGAGTACCAAGAACAGGATTGCGAGTTCGATGAACCCCTCGCCAGATTGAAGCGGAGCTAACTGTGCTGACGACGACACGTCCCAGGCTACATGGTCGAGTCTCATGTAGCAACTACAGCCTCGGGACGGGTGGGACTGCTGCATGATACATCATACCGCGCGATTTCAATGCTCAGCGTGCAAAGTCGAACTACAAGAGACGCGGGTTCTATCTCGAATCTGAGCTTGTATGAGCCGTATAGTTCGCGGCGGAACTACCGGGTCGGGCCAAACGTTTTCATCGGGCGGTCTGTAGCGGTTGACAGACACCCACTCGGGGAGTCGTCTGCGTCTCTCGACCCGATACCGTCGGGACGGGTCGGGACAGCGGAGACAGGAGATTACAGATGACGGTACACACCCACGGAGAGCGACCGTATGACTGGGTCGGAGCGATAAGCGAACGACGGGCCGAACTCTCGCCCGACCGCGTCGGACTGGTCGATGCGGACACCGGCACGGAGTACACCTACAGCGAACTCGACGAGCGGGCAAACCGAACTGCGCGACTGCTGCGTGACCGCGGCATCGACGCTGGCGACCGGGTGGCAGTCGTCGCCCGCAACCGCCCGGAACTAGTCGATTTGTACTTCGCGACGGCGAAGGTCGGTGCCGTCCTCGCGCCGCTGTCACACCGCCTGTCGGCACGGGAACTCGCAGAGATGCTCACCGACATCGACGCGAGTCTGCTGGTCGTCGAAGCCCCCTTCGAGGAGACGGTCGGCGAGGCACTCGACCACGAGGCCGGCGCGTTCACCGTGCCACCGGTCGTCGGTCTGAGCGACGACGACGGCTTCGAGTCACACGACTGGCCGGCGTACACCGACGCGGTTCCAGCGGACGGCTCTCCCGTCGAGACGGCCGACGTGGCAGTTGCAGACCCACACCTGTTTTTGCACACCGGCGGGTCGACCGGACTGCCCAAAGAGGTCGTCCAGACCCACGGCGGCATCATGTGGAACGCGTTCAACACCATCATCTCGTGGGGACTTCGACCGGACGACGTGACACCGATGGTGTTCCCGATGTTCCACACCGGCGGCTGGAACGTCCTCACGATACCGTTTTTCCACCTCGGGGGGACGGTCATCATCTCACGGGATTTCGACGCTCGGCGGGTGCTCGAACTCATCGAGAGCTACGACACCTCCGTACTCGTCGCGGTGCCCGCCGTCTTGCGTTTCATGGTCGAGGACGACCGCTGGGAGGAGACCGACCTCTCCTCACTGCGCTTTGCGAAAAGCGGCGGCGGTCCCTGCCGGGATGCCATCATCGAGGCCTGGAGCGAGCGCGGCATCGACCTCTCACAGGGGTACGGGCTCACCGAATGCGGCCCGAACAACTTCGCGATGCCCGATGACTTCCCACGGGAGAAAACCGACAGCATCGGAAAGCCGGCGATGTACGTCGACGCTCGCATCGTCGACGAGGACGGGCGAGAGGTCGACGACGGCACAGTGGGCGAACTCGAACTCGCCAGCCCACACGCCGGCGACCGCTACTGGCAAAACGAAGAAGAAACCGAGGCGGTCTTCGGCGGCACACCCGCCGAGAACTGGGTCTCGACCGGCGACCTCGCACGCGTCGACGGCGACGGGTACTACCACATCGAGGGTCGCAAGAAGAACCTCTTCGTCTCCGGTGGCGAGAACGTCTACCCGCCGGAAGTCGAAGATGTGGTCACCGACCACCCGAAAGTCGAGGAGGCAATCGTCGTGCCTGTCCCCGACGAGACGTGGGGCGAAGTCGGCAAGGCAGTCGTCGAGGGCGACGAGTCGCTGACGCTGTCGGAGTTACGGGAGTTCATGGAGTCACGCATTGCCGGGTTCAAAATCCCGAAACACCTCGCATTCGTCGAGGAGATGCCGACCAGCGGGCCGTCGAAAATCGACCGGCAGGCACTCGAAGAGCGCTTTGGCGGGGACGCACACAGGGAGTGAAATTGCAAATAATCGAACCGATAGGAACATTCTTTCCGTCGGCGTGTGGACGGCGTGATAATGGTGACCGTCGGACTCACGGGGTATGGAACCTACACACCGGACGAGGAGATTACGGGCGAAGAAATCGCGGCAGCCAGCGGACTGCCGGAGGAAGTCGTCATAGAGAAGATGGGGATGCGAAAGAAGTACGTCTGCCCGCCCGACGGCGACCACTGTACGGATATGTCCATCGCGGCCGCCGAGGATGCCATCGAGGAGGCGGATATCGACCCCGACGCACTCGATCTGGTGTTGTACCACGGCAGTGAGTACAAGGACTTCGTCGTGTGGTCGGCGGCGGCGAACATCGCAGAGCGCCTCGGCGCGGACAACGCCTACGCGACGGAGAGTTACACGCTGTGTGCTGGCTGTCCCATCGCGATGCGCCAGGTGCGAGCACAGCTCCTCGCCGGCGACATCGAGACGGCACTGCTGGTGACGGCTTCGCGTGAGGAAGACCTGCTGGACTACGAAAACGAGGACGCGTCGTTCATGTTCAACTTCGGAAGCGGCAGTGCCGCCTACGTCCTGGAAGCCGACCCCGACGACGAGCGAACGCGCGCTCGGGTGCACGGCAGCGGCGCTATCACCGACGGGTCGTTCTCGGAGGACGTCGTCATGCCTGCCGGCGGGTCGCGGAACCCACCGAGTGCGTCGACGGTCGAGCAGGGACTCCACACGCTGGACGTGGCCGACCCAGAGGGGATGAAAGAGCGCATCGCACCGGTCTCGTTGCCGAACTACCTCTCGGTGACCGACGAAGCGCTGGAGAACTCCGGCTACGACCGCGAGGATATCGACTTCGTCGCCGTCACCCACATGAAACGGTCGTTCCATCACACACTGCTCGACGAACTCGGCGTCGACCCGGAGACAGACGGGTACTACCTCGACGACTACGGACATATGCAAAGCGTCGACCAGGTCGTGGCACTCGACGAGGCACTGGAACGCGACAGGGTCGCGGCC
This sequence comes from uncultured Halobacteriales archaeon, assembly GCA_964520265.1. Taxonomy (GTDB): domain Archaea; phylum Halobacteriota; class Halobacteria; order Halobacteriales; family Haloarculaceae; genus Salinibaculum. The sequence goes on from CAZFOF010000076.1 coordinate 5,200, forward strand.
GGCGACGTCGTGTTGTTCCTGGCTGCCGGCACCGGTTACACGTGGTCGGCGACCGTCCTGGAGTGGCGTGGATAGAGTAACACAGAGAACGGCAGATACCGCCGCGGAAGCGGATGTTTTTAGTCGCCGAGATACTACCCGCCAGCGATGACGCGACTGCGCATCGCTCTGTTGAACGCGGCCCACGATGGCGCTGACACCCGCCGGAACTTCCGGCGTGAACTGGACGCTGACCTCGTGGAGTTTCACTGTCCGTCGCGTGAACTCCCCGATACGTTCCAGTTCGACGCCTGCGTCCTCACCGGGTCGCGTGCCTCCGTCTACTGGGACGAACCCTGGATTGGAGAGCTCAAATCCTACGTGGGCGATGCAATCGAGACTGGAATGCCGATGCTCGGCGTCTGTTACGGCCACCAACTGCTCGCGGACGTCCTCGGCGGGAGCGTCGAGGATATGGGCGAGTACGAAATCGGCTACAGGACCGTCGAGCAAGACGGCGAGAACACGCTGCTGGCGGGCATCGACGACGATTTCACCGTCTTCACCACTCACTCCGACCACGTCGTCGAAGCGCCCCCTGGCGCGGACGTGTTCGCGAAAAACGACTACGGCATCCACGGATTCCGCAAAGGTAACGTCTTCAGCGTCCAGTTCCACCCCGAGTACGACATGGAGACCGCCGAGTCGGTGACGAACGGCAAAGACCTGCCCGACGAGCGCATTCAGGCGGTACTCGACGGCATCACCGCCGAAAACTACAGCGCCGCCTGCGAGGTGAAGACGCTGTTCGAGAACTTCGTCGAGTTCGTCCGTGGACACGTCGAGGAACAGCCAACAGCCACGGCCAGCGCCGGCGACTGATACGGATTGCGGGGACACTTTTGGGGAATCACCCCCAAGGTGGGGTATGCTTGATTATCTCGACTTCGAGGCCGACCTCGACAGCGAGGAGCAACTCATCCGTGACACAGCACGAGAGTTCGTCGACGAGCAGGTACGGCCCGACATCGGCGACCACTTCGAAGCCGGCACGTTCCCGACAGACCTCATCACGGCGATGGGCGAGTTGGACTTCTACGCGCCGAATCTCGACTGGGGTGACCTCCCCGGTGTCGGTGAGCGCGCCTACGGCTTGCTCTTGCAGGAACTGGAGGCCGGCGACTCCGGCATCCGGTCGATGGCCAGCGTCCAGGGTGCGCTCGTCATGTATCCCATCGCGCGATACGGGAGCGAACAGCAACGAAAGCGGTGGCTCCCGGAACTGGCACACGGCGAGGCAGTCGGCTGTTTCGGACTGACCGAACCCGACCACGGCTCGAACCCCTCGGGCATGGAAACCGCCGCGGAGCGCGACGGTGACGGCTATCGGCTCACGGGAACGAAGACCTGGATTACGAACGCACCAATCGCAGACATCGCCGTCGTCTGGGCCAAAGACGAGGGTGGCGACGGCGACGTGCGGGGATTCGTCGTCGACACGGACGCCGACGGCCTCACGACGCCCGAAATCGACGGGAAACTCTCGATGCGCGCCTCTTCGACCGGGCAACTCGAACTGTCGGACGTCTGGGTACCCGAAACAGACGTGCTGGACGTGACCGGAATGAAAGGGCCGCTGTCGTGTCTGAACCAGGCCCGTTACGGCATCGCATGGGGTGCCGTCGGCGCGGCCCGTGACTGTTTTGAGACAGCACG
>CAZFOF010000076.1:6904-8816 GCA_964520265.1 uncultured Halobacteriales archaeon
TCGCGACGCAGATTACCACCGCGCAGTCACTCGTCTACCGGCTGGCAGACCTCAAGGCACGCGGTCACCTCCGTCCACAGCAGGTCTCGATGGCCAAACGCAACAACGTCCGGATGGCACGCAACGCCGCGCGGACGGCCCGCGAGATGCTCGGCGGCAACGGTATCACAACCGACTATCCGCCGATGCGACACCTCGCGAACATGGAAACCGTATATACCTACGAAGGCACTCACGACATCCATTCGCTGATACTGGGCGAAGACCTCACCGGTTTCAGCGCCTTCCAGTAGCAGGCCGACGGTTCAGGAGTGGCGGACGAGTTCGGTTCCGCACTGCTCACAGCGTGCCAGCAACGCTGAGCGGTCGTCGGTCGGTTCGATGCTGACCGACGTGCGCTCCTCGCAGTCGGGACACGCTCGGCGGATGTCGGTCTCGCCGGTCTCTGATGGCGCACCGATTGCGAGAGCAACGACGCGGTCGTCGCCATCGTTGCGTCCGAGTTGCCACTCACCGGGTTCGAAACGGATTGCCTCCCCCGAACCGACGGTCACATCGCCCGCTTCAGTTTCGAAGGTCGCCTCGCCCTGGATGACGTAGAACAGTTCCTCCTGGTCTGCGTGACGGTGGTAACCAAAGCCGAAGGCGTCGCCGGGTTCGAGTTCGTAGTGGTTGACGGCGAGGTGGTCGGCACCGAGCGCCGTCGAGAGTGAGCGTTTGCTCGCGGCAGGGCTCATCCAGTTGTCGATATCGTCGAGACGTGTATGCTCCATGAGATATCCACGTCGCCCACGAACATATGTCAATCGCTATCAAACACCGCGAGGCACGCCGAACCGGCGTATATCCCGGTCAAACGTGACATACTCGTTGAGGTGAGAAGGTTTATGCGGTGAAACACGTATTGTTGTTTGCAAGAGATGCCGGACGGGAACGAGTCGGAGCTGGAGACACACCAGCCCGCCGAAGAACGCTTGACACCACCGGAATCGTTCGTCGAGCAGGCGAACGTCGCGGATCCGGCGGTCTACGACGAGTTCGACGAGCCGGCAGCGTGGAGTCGCGCGGCAGACCTGCTTTCGTGGGACGAGCCGTACGACACCGTCCTCCCCGAAGCCACCGAGCCGTTTCGCTGGTTCGACGGAGGCAAACTGAACGCCTGCTACAACTGCGTCGACCGTCACTTGGACGAGCGGAAAAACCAGTTGGCGATGGTCTGGGAGGGGCGACTCGAAGAACGTCGCACCTACACCTACCTCGAACTGTACCACGAAGTAAACGAGTTCGCGGCGGCGCTGCGAAGCCTCGGCGTCGAAGCGGACGACGTGGTGACAATTTACATGCCGATGATTCCGGAGTTGCCCATCGCGATGCTCGCGTGTGCACGCCTGGGCGCACCACACTCGGTGGTCTTCGCCGGGTTCTCCGCAGACGCCCTCGCGACGCGGATGAACGCCTCCGACTCGGAGTATCTGGTCACCTGTGACGGCTACTACCGCCGCGGCGACGCCGTCTCGCTGAAGAACAAAGCCGACACCGCCTGTGTCAATGTCGACAACGACGTGACCGTCGCAGTCGTCGACCGCCTCGACGGCTTCGAGTACACGCTGGGCGAGGACGAATACGAGTACGGAGAACTCCTCGAAGAACACAGAAGAGAGCGCGTGACACCAGTGCCGCGCGAGGCAACCGACGACCTGTTCCGCATCTACACCTCCGGGACGACCGGTGAGCCAAAAGGTGTCACACACACCACCGGCGGCTATCTCTCCTATGTCGCCTGGACGAGTCACTCGGTGCTCGACATCAAGCCAGCGGACACCTACTGGTGTTCGGCGGACATCGGCTGGATCACCGGTCACTCCTACATCGTCTACGGGCCGCTCGCGCTCGCGACGACAACCGTGATGTA
>CAZFOF010000077.1:0-8759 GCA_964520265.1 uncultured Halobacteriales archaeon
CGGCGGCCATCGTCGTCTTGCCGACGCCGCCTTTCCCGCCGTAGAGGACGTACTCGGGGGCGTCGATGCCTGCCGGGACGACATCGTCTCCGACATCTTCGACGGCCTCGACTTCCAGTTCCATATGCAGCCGTAGCTACTCGCCGTACGTGTACCCGTCGAAAAGGAGAACGGTTACGACCGAGACGAGCGCGCTTCGCGCACGTCCGCACCGTCCCGTAGTTTGTCTTCGCAGTTCGGACAGACTCGCGGACCCTCGTGCCCCTCCGGAGTGAATACCCGAACGTATCGCTCAGTCACGAACCCGCCGCAGTTGTTGCAGACCGGCATCGATTGTACGGCTTGTCCCGCTTCTAATATGTTTTTTGATGTACGTAAGCAATTGCCGGGTAGTTACACGGGCGTCACTCCGGAGTCGGGTGGTTCTGCCAGAACCGGTCTTGCTGGCTTGCGAGGAACTCGGGGGTGAGACGCAGGAATTCGTCGCGTTCACCCGGTGAGAGGTAGCCGTAGACGCTGTGGCGCGCACCCTCTGTGTAGCGGCGGCCGACGAGTGCACGCGTGCCGACTTCGTCGTGCCCGCGGATGACACGCCCTATCGTCTGCCGGGCGCGCCGTACCGCGGGCACTGTCAGCGCGTACTCGAAAGCGTTGTTCTCGCCGAAGGAGTCGGCGTAGGCGCGCTGAACTGCTTGCACGCGCGGTGAGCCGATGTTCACCAGCGGGATGCCGACGACCGCACAGCAGTGCAGTTTGTCACCGTCGTAGTCGACACCCTCCGTCAGCGTCCCGCGCGTACTCGTTACGAGTACCTTGCCGCTGCCACGGAAGAACTCCTGTTTGCGCGCCTCGGTCTCGTCGTTGCCGGAGCTTTCGTCGACCAGGACGGGTTTGTCGACAGCGTCACGGAGATACCCACCCGCCCAGGCCGCCTCGCGGTAGTTCGGCATGGCGATGAGGACGTTCCCCGGCGAGCGCGCAAGCGTCCGCAACACGTGTGCGTACTCGTCGCGTGTCGCCGTCCAGGTCTCCTGGTCGGCGTTTTCCTCAGGGCTCCCGCGGTTGTGTGCGGTAAAGGGTGTGGCGTCGACGAGCCAGCTTGCACGATTTTCCTCGGGAAAGGGGAGCGTGTACGACCGCTCGATGACCGGGCGGTCGGCTCGGCGCAGTGCCTCCAGCCCGGCCACCTCCGCGAACACGTCCAGTGGTTCGAGTGTCGCGCTCATCACCACGCCGCCGCCGAGTTCGGCGAAGACGTCTTTGAGCGTCTCGCCGGGCATACACTCGAAGAGGACGAGTCCGGCGGTGTAGTGGGTCTGCCAGGGTCTGTCGACGCCGCGTTCGTCTGCGGGACTGTACTCCAGTTCGATTTCCCGGAGGTAGCTGGCGTGGTCGTTCTCCCACCACCGCTTGGCGATGACGCCGACGGCGGCACAGACCGGCGTCCGCACGAGACCGAGTTCGTCGATAGTGTCCTCGACGGCCGCACCGACCGTCGGCAGCGACCGCCAGAGTTCTCCGGTGTATCCCTCGGCTTCGGCCCAGGCGGTCAGTTCGTCCTGCTCGACGGCTTCGGGGTCACGCAGTGGTACTTCCAGCGTCCGGTCAGGGAGGCTGTCGGTCGCGCCACCGCGCCACTCCGGGCCGAACTCCCGTGTGAGATGGTCGGCGACGCGGTCGTCCAGCCAGGTCAGCGCCGCGTCGTAGAACTCCTGTGCGCGCTCGACTGCCGCCAGTGGCACCTCGTGGCTGGCGAGTCGGTCACGCACCTGCTTTTTGTGGTCGGCAGTCTGGTTGGCACGCGAGAGCAACGCCTGGCAGTCGTTGCGCGCCCGCTTGAGCGTCGCGCGCCCGACGCGGTCTGAGAGCAACTCACGGACACGCTCTTCGAGGCGATGGGCCTCGTCGACGACGACGAAGGTCTGCTCGTCGAGTACCGACGACAACAGCGGCCGTGCGTCGGGGTCGAACAGATGATTGTAGTTCCCGACGACCACGTCGGCCGCTTCGAGTAACACGCCCATCACGCGGTGGGGACAGGTGCCCCGTTCGGTCGCCGCCGGCAGATACTCATCGGCGGTGAGGACGTGCCCGTCGCCGCTCCCGAAGTCGATGGGCGAACCCTTGTTGCGTGCGTACCAGTCGGCCTCGAACGGGCAGTACAGCGGCGTCTGGTCGCCGTCGACCATCGACTCGGGGGCGCTTGGCTGGCTCCGCCGGTAGGGACTGGTCGCCCCACCCGTCGACAGCGCGTCTTCGAAGGTCTGCTGTCCGGGGCCATCCGGGCGGGCGTGGGCAGCGAGGTCACTGCCACGCTGTGGGTTCCACCACACCTCCTCGTGTTCGCCGCCGACGGCCGCGCTGGCGACGGGCCTGTCGTCACCGTTCCTGTCGCTTTCGACCAGTCGTGCCGTATTTTCACGCAGGTCTTCACACCGGTCGTGTGTTCCAACGTCGTCGGGAAAGACGTCCTCGCGGCCGTACGGACAGAGGTCGTGTTTGCCGACGAGTGAGATGCCACGGAGTGGCTCGTCGAGTCCGGCGTTCATCGTCCGCAGGTCGTCGACGAACTGCTGGAGTTGCTGTTTGACGGGCGTGACGACGACGATGCGCTCGTACTCTCCCTCGCGTACCAGCGTCGCGCCCGCGGTCAGCGCGGCCATGGTCTTGCCAGTCCCGCAGGGGCCTTCCATCGCCAGAAACCCTCGTGCGCGCCCGGCCTGTATCGCCGATTCGATGGCGTCGGCCTGATTGTCGTACGGCTCCTCGAAGCCGAAGAAGTCCCGCCACCGGTCGGTTCCCTCGCTGTCGGCCATTCAGGGGTACTGTGTCGTGCTCACGTTTAGACGTACGGATGTGGCCCCACTCACTCGAAGTACTCGACCAGTCGCTTCGCTGCCGTCTCCACGCGGTCGGTCGTCAGCGAGAAACGAACCCAGTCGGCGCGAGCCCGACCGAATGCCTCACCGGGCATCCCGGCGACACCGGCCTCGTCGACGAGTCGTTCGATATTCTCGAAGGTGCCGTGGTACTCGGGCAACTGCCCCATCACGTAGAATGCGCCCTCTGGCTCGGTCTACGCTGTCCCAACAGTATCCAGTGCGTCGGTGAGTACGTCGATGCGCTCGCGGATGCGCGTGCGGACATCCTCGTAGTAGCTCGGGTCGGTGTGTTCGAGTGCGTGAGCCACGGCGGCCTGGGCGGGTCGTGACCCCGTCACATTTGTCAACATATGTCTGGTTCGTGCGTCCTCGATGAGGTTACCCTGGGGCCCGTCGGGGTCGGGGAAGACGGCGTAGCCGACACGCCAGCCGGTGATTGCCATCGACTTCGAGACGGCATTGGTGACGACGACGTGGTCGGAGTCGACCGACAGCCCGGAGGTGAACCGTCCGGAGTAGTCGAAGTGGTCGTACACCTCGTCGCTGACCAGCACGGCGTCGTACTCCTCGGCGACGCCGGCCAGTGCCTCGATGGTGTCGCCGCTGTAGGTGACGCCCATCGGATTGTTGGGGCTGTTGACGACGATGACGGCGGTGTTCTCGCTTGCCCGGTCGCGAACCGTCTCGGGGTCGAGGTGGCCGTCGTCGGCGACCGGTGCGAAGGTGAGTTCTGCGCCGAGATAGTTCGCCCGCCCGGCGTAGTAGGGATAGACGGGGTCGGCAAGCAGTATCTCCTCGCCGGGCATCGTTGCCAGACCGCCGGCCATCGCCAGGTGATTGGCCTCGCCGGTGCCGTTGGTGACCATAATTCGCTCGGTGTCGACACCGCGTCGGGCCGCCAGTTCCTCGCGCAGTGACCGCAGACCGACGCTTGCGGGATACTGGAAGTCGTCCGGGTCTGCCTCGGCGTAGGCGCGCAGGCCCTCCCGGAGGGCGTCGGGTGGATTCCAGTCGGGACTGCCGCTGACCATGTCCACCACGTCGCGGTCGGCGGCGGCCGCGTACTGGATGACGCGGAAGAACTGCGGCGTCTCGTAGTCCATATCCGACGGTGATGGCCCCGAGTACCTGTCTCTTTCCGTCGCCGGTGGCTACTGGTCGGTATCTCTTCCGACGGGGATGAAAGCCGTCTGATAAAAAGGCTTGTACGCCTGCCCTCCGAGGGTTTGGCTGATGAACAAACGCGGACACGTCCTCAACGCTGTGTTGTTGGCAATCGCGCTGGGCTATATCCTCGAACCCAGCGGTGATCTGGATACGTTTATGACCATCGCGGAGGTGTTCGTCCCGGTTATCCTGGGTGCACTGTTTCCCGACGTGGACACCGCCTTTGGCAAGCATCGCAAGACGTTGCACAATCTTTCGGTGCTGGCGATTGTCGGGGCCTATCCCCTCTATTTCGGCAATCTCCAGTGGGTCTGGCTGGGTGTCGCGACTCATTTCGTGCTGGACGTTCTGGGAACGACGCGCGGTATCGCGCTGTTCTATCCGTTCTGGCGGAAGGAGTTCGACGTTCCCTTCGGGATTCCGGTCGACAGCAAGTACACCGACCTGATGATGTTGACGGTCACGGCAGTCGAAATTGCGGGTATCTTCCTGCTCGTGACCTACGGGACGCCAGTCGCCCTCGAAGCCCAGGAGTTCGTCCAGCCCGCGTTTCAGTAGACGCTGATATCCTCGAAAGCACCGTCGTAGGCGACGTTGTCGGGGTGTGTCGGCTCGGTGCCCGACAGGTAGACCCGGTCGAGTTTCTTGTAGGTGTTCTCGTAGCCGATGTGAGCAAATTCGAGAGCACGCCGGCGTGTGTGCGACCGTCCACCGCGATGCATCGGGGTTCGCTCGGCACCCGAACGCAGTGCGTCGTGTAACTCCGTGGCCGTCTCGATGTCCTTCTCGAAGGCCGTCCAGCACTCGCCGACGGTTCGCCGCAGGTGTGCATACGAGGAGGTGAAACCCGGCAACTCGAAGTCACTGGCGAGGGTCTGGGCACGGCGGTTGTCCCACGGCAGATGCTTTGGGTTGTACACCTCGATGCCGTCGAGTTGGTCGCGATACTCGCTGATGTGTTCCCGTTCCAGGCTGATGGTGAGGAAGCCGGGGTGGGGGACGAGCGTTACGGCGTTTTGCCGGTCGAGTTCGGCCATCGCGCCCGAGAGTGTCACGAAGTCGGGAATGGGCCGCTCTAGGTCGAGAGCGAGGACGTGCCGACGGCTGCGCCAGTCTCCCGTGAACAGTTCCCGTGCCGGCACGACGAGCAACTCGTCGTCGGAGTAGGCCGCCGCACGGTCACGAACCGTCGGCCACCGCGTGAAATGCGGTGCGTACACTAACACGTCGATTCCTCGTCGCTTTGCCCGCTCGACGACCTGTTCGTCGAGAATCTTCACGTGCATATCCACGCGTGTCGTCGTCACTATCCTCGCTTGCGTCGGTCGCGTAGTTGTGCGTTACTATCTCCGGGCCGGTGACGAACGTTTATGTCGGCGGGCGGCCTGCCATCGGATAATGGCACGCTGGGAGTGCGGTATTCAGGGCGACGTGGCAACGTTCGACCAGGTCGAAGACCTCATTGTCCACCAGGCGACCGAACACGACCGTATCGAGTGCAAAGTCTGTGGTGCGGTCGTCCCTGACGGATATTTTGCGATTCGACACGCGTTCGACGAACACTCCCGGGCCGAGTACGTCCGCGCCTACGACGCCACCGCGGCCGACGTACGCCGTCGCGAGAATATCAAAGAAGATATCGAGGATACTGCCGACATTCGCGAAGTTGTCGACCGTATCGAAGAGTAATATTCCTATAAAGACTCACTTTTTCGCTAAAAAGCATCGATACTTTCAAACACATTTGTATTTCAACACTTCATTTTTCGATAATCGGGAGAAATGCTTATACGCGTCCATGGTGGTTTCAACCGTAATGGCTGGTGACGCGCACGACGATTTGGATACTCCGGACAGTACGGGATGTACTGGTGGTGATTTGGGCGACGACCGTCTCCGTCCCGACGGCGGTAACCTCACATCACAGACACAGGGATCGTTGAACTATCAGATTATTCTCGAACACATCGATACGCCGATTTTCGTTCTCGACTCGGAGGGTAACATTACTCACTGGAACCGGTCGCTGGAGACGCTGACCGGTGAGTCACAGGCGGGCGCAATCGAACTCACGGAGGAACACGGTGTCGTCGGCCCGGCGTTCTACCACGACGGCAGGCGGTCGATGACGCTCGCAGAGAAGGTTCTCGAAGAACCGGAACGCGCAGACGAGGAGTACGGTGTTCCACGGGTCGACAGCGTCGACTACACGCTGTATGCCGACCAGAGCGTGATGAAAGACGCAAACGGCGACGAACACCACATCGAGTTCAGCGCTGCGCCGATGTACGAGAACGGGACACTCGCCGGCGTCGTCGAGATGATTTATGACCGCACGGACGATGCTCTCCAGCAGGAACAACTCCGCGGGATGGTCTCCGAACTCAAGGGGACGATGGCCGAAATCGAGGCAGGAAATCTCAAAGCCCGCGCGAGCGTCGACGAGACCGACCATATCGACGACGAACTCGTGGGTGTCGTCGAGTCTCTCAATCAGATGGCATCTCGACTGGAACGAATTGTCTCGGACGTGGCCGACCAGACCGGTGACCTCCATGGCTCCGTCGAAACTGTCGCAGAGACAAGCCAGCACATCTCCGAACTTGCCGACGAGCAATCCGAGACTCTCAACACCGTCGGCAACGAGGTGAGCAACCTCTCTGCAACAATCGAGGAGATTGCCTCGACCAGCGACCAGGTCGCCTCGACAGCCCACAGCGCCGACGAGGCCGCGACACAGGTACAGGAGACTGCCGAAGAAACCGAGGCTGTCATGCAGGAAGTCAGCGAGTCAGCGGCGACCGTCGCCGAGGACGTCGAGAAACTCCGTGACCGCATCGACGAGGTCGACGCGGTCGTCGAGGTCATCGACGACATCGCCGAGCAGACCAACATGCTCGCGCTCAACGCCTCTATCGAGGCTGCACGGGCCGGGGAAGCGGGCGAGGGCTTCTCGGTCGTCGCCGACGAGGTCAAAAGCCTCGCAGAGGAGTCACAGCAACAGGCGAGCGAAATCGACGAGATGGTCGACCGCATCAAGGCGGATACGAAAGACACGGTGGAGAGTCTCGAAGAGACGAACGAACGCGTCGAACGCGGCATCGAACAGGTTTCGCAGGCGACCAGTGACCTCACGGAAATCGTCTCTGCCGTCGAAGAGACCGCAGAAGGCGTCGAACAGGTCTCGCAGGCGACCGACGACCAGGCCGCCAGCACCGAGGAAATTGCCAGTATGCTCAACGAGGTCGTCGACCGCGCTGAATCCGTCTCGGAGGAAGTCCAGCGTGCTGCTGCCGTCAGTGAAGAGCAGACCGAGAAAGTCGACGAGATTAACGACACCGTCCGCCGACTCGCGAGCGAAGCCCACGTCGAGCAGTAGGCGGCTATTTTCCTAACCCGTTAGGTACAATCGATACCCTGGACTGGTGCCTTTACTGTTGTATGGAAGATACAACCGACGCAGACATCGGCGACGCCTTCGCGAAACTCGGCGATTCGATGGACGGACTCTCCAGTGATATGGACGGACTTCACGAGGCCATCGCTGACCTCCAGCGTTCGACCGAGCGATTGAGTGAACAGCAGAAAACGGTCTCTGATGACCTCGGCCAGGCAGCAGCGAACCTCTCGTCGATGAGTGCCCGCTCCACGAAACGAAGCGGAACCGTGCGAACCGGCATGGCCGCTGACGACTGACGATACAGCCCGGAAAACGACTGCCGCCTCGTGCTCAGTGAGCCTGTGCCCGCCGGACGCTCCGTTAGCGTTCCTCGCTGTCCAGCACTCGAATCTGGTCACCGCGCACGGTGACGGGAATCGGGACAGTCGCTTCGTAGAGTTCGACGGTCACCTGGTCTTTGCCCTCGTCGATGCGCTGTACCTGTGCTTTCTCGCCTTTGAACGGGCCGGCGATGAGTTCGACGATGTCTCCCTCTGCGATACCTTCCACGTCGGGTTTGGGTGAGAGGAAGTGTTCGACTTCGCTGAGACCGCTCTGGCCGGGCACGACACCCCGAGAGTGTGGAATCTCGTCGAGGATGCGCTCGAAGACGCTGGAGTCGTCGGCTTCGACCATCACGTAGGAGGTCAGCGAGTCGGGCGCGAGCGCGGCGTGAATCGACGGCTCCTCGCGGTTGATAATCATATCCGCGACGGTGCGTTCCTGGCTCGCCGTCGTCTTGACGGCGTAGATGCCAGTGTCGTGGTTGTCGTCGTCGTCTTCAGCTTCGCCGTCGTCCTCGTAGTCGTCGACGCCATCAGCCATTACGCGATACCTCCGATTGTACGTACCAGGAACATGAGGGTGAATATCAGAAAGCCCATGAACCCGACAAGCAAGATACCCGCACCGGCGATTTTCGCCACCTGCGAGAACTCCTGCCACGAGGGCGTACTCGCCAGTTTGAGTACGCGGACGTATGAGCTCAAATCCGTCGGTGTTCTCATACACCGCCATATCCTCTCGGTGCTTTTCTATCTTTCTACAACAGACACAGACGCGCCGATGTGGGTATTTACCACACTATTACGCCGGTGCCTCCTGAAAACAGTCCCGCGCCGTTTGCGCAATCAGTCGACGTAGTCGATGTCGTCGCCGATTTGCTGTGCCGCTTTCTCGCGTTCGGCTTCGCTTTTGCCGTAAATCTGCGGGCTCTCGACACCCGTGACGACAATCATCGTCTCCATTTTGCCCTCGAACTCCTCGTTGAC
>CAZFOF010000078.1:0-3698 GCA_964520265.1 uncultured Halobacteriales archaeon
AGGTGGCCGTCGGGACCTGGCCGCGGGCGCGGCTCGCCATCCGGTCGGCGACGACGCCGGCCTCGTAGTGGGCGACGCTGCCGGCCTTGCTCGTCGGTACGTCGGCAACGTCACCGATTGCGTAGACGTCCTCGGCGGCGGTGGCCTCCAGTGTGTGTCGGTCGACGTCGACCCAGCCGCCGTCACCGAGACCAGCGTCGGTGACGAGGTCGCTGCCGGTGTGTGGGGGAATGCCGACCAGCAGGTCGTAGTCGAGTTCCGAGCCTTCCATCGAGTGCAACACGCCCGCCTCGGGGTCGACCTCGTCGGCGTTGAAGAAGGTCTCGACGTTGATGTCCCGCTCGTCGAACTGTTCGGTCGCCCAGTCGGCGATGGACTGGATGCCGTGGGCGCGCTGGATGGGGTAGGTGTAGGTAATCTCGACGTCTTCGCGCAGGCCACGCTGGCGCAGCCAGTCGTCGGCCATCAGCGTGAACTCGACGGGTGCGGCCGGGCACATGTGTGGCACGCCGATGACGCTCAACACGAGATGTCCCTCGGTGAACTCCGCGAGTTCGTCGCGGAGACGCTCTGCGCCCTCCGGGCCGTAGAAGTGGTGGCCGCCTTCCTGCAGGCCGGGCACCTCGTCGGGGACGAGTTCGACACCCATCGAGAGGGTAAGCTGGTCGTAACCCATCGCCACGCCGTCGGCGAGTGTGAGCCGTTTGGCGTCCGTGTCGATGTTCGTCACACGGTCGTAGGTGATGTCGACAGCGTCGTCGACGAGTTCCCGAACCGGCCGGCGGGCGTCTTCGGTCGTCTTCTTCCCGAACGGCACGTACAGGAAGGTCGGTTTGTACACGTGGTCGCGGCTGTCGGTGACCATCGTGACCCGAACGTCACCGTCTGCGAGTTCGGGTTCGAGTGTGTCTGCGAGTCGATTCGCCAGTACTGTGCCGCCGGTGCCGCCGCCGACGATGACGATGTGTTCTGTCATAGTGTATTCTCAGGATGAGCGTCGAAGCTCAGCCCCAATCTCAGGCTGTCTCCACGTAGACGCTCCAGTAGTCGTCTGCTTCGACGACGTCGACGAGTTTGTGACCGGCTTCGTCCAGCCAGTCCGGCACGTCGCTTTTCGACGCGTCGTCCGATGTCTGTAGTTCGATGACGGTGCCCGGGTCGGCCTGTTTGACCTTGCCGATGAGGTCCATCAGTGGACCGGGACACGTTGCACCGCGCGAGTCGACCGTGATGTCGGGGGTGATAGTTTCGCTCATGGGTGTCTCCTTAGACGAACAGCACCTGCTTGTCCTGGGCGTGCGAGAGGAAGCCGGCAACGCCCAGCACCTCGTCGAAGACGTCGACGTAATCGTCCAGTTCGTTCTCCATCAGGTCCATCGCCATCGAGCAGGCGTACATCGACAGCGGGCCGATTTCCTTCGCCTGTGAGAGCTGTTCGGTAAACAGCGGCATCTCGTCGCCCTCGCTGGTCAACATCGCCTGGCCGACCGGCCCTGCCATGTCGAAGTCGCCGCTCTCGACGCGCTCTTTCTCGAAGGCCGTGAGACCGTTCATGGTCACGAACACCTCGACGGGTACGTCCGAGGATGCCGCGATGGAACCGATCATGCTCACTGCCTGAATCCGCTCAATCTCGCTTGACGCGAGTACGATTGCATAGCCTGTCATTGGTATCTTACAGATAGACGTACGCACCGACCGTATATAATAGTGTGCAATACTTCCAAGATACTGAGAACAGACGTACACTAGAAAGGATTTATTACCATCTGGGGATTCAGTATTGTGAATAACACGTACATCCGATGGCTTGCCACCACCGGACGTTTTGCGCAGTGGTTGTCTGCGGCTTTTTTACACCCCGGGAACGTGGTTACGACTGATGACCGTCCGCGAGGTTGCTGTCGCGGCCTATCGTGAGGGACTGCCGGCGCTTGCGGCCAGCGCCGTTGGTGGGCTCCTCGCGGGCGTCGTTCTCGGCGGGATGCGCGCGGAGTTTCGTGCCGTTCCCGGATTGCTGGTTCTCGTCCCGGCGCTGCTCGCGACTCGTGGCAACGTCTATGGCTCGCTGGGAGCGCGGCTGGCGACCGGCCTCCACCAGGGACTTGTCGCACCCCAGATTCGCGGTGACGACCGCATCTATCGGGCGGTTGCCGCCGCGATTCTCAACGGACTGCTGGCGAGTTCCGTCGCTTCCGTTGCCGCGTTTTCGGCGCTGACAGCGCTCGATGCCGAGACTGCATCGCTGTGGTTGTTGCTTGCGATTGCGTTGCTCGCGGGGCTTCTCTCGGGAATTGTCCTCTCTGGGATTGTCGTCGTCGTCGTCTTCGCGGGCTATCGCCGCGGCTACAACCCCGACACGCTGGTCGGGCCGATTGTCACGACGGCCGGCGATATCTTCGGTGTCGCCTTTCTGTTGTTTGCCGTTCGAGCCGTGCTCTTCGCCGCGGGGGTCGGGTAGATGCAGACTGACTGGACCGTCCGCGCGATTACGCGCGCGATGTTGCCGGTGTTGCTCGTGCTCACACTGGTCGAAATCGGGAGCGGACTCGTTCTCGACAGTTTCGAGGCACGTCTCCTGCGTTCGCCCTCGCTGCTCGTGCTCGTCCCTGTCACTATCGGCACCGCCGGCAACCTCGGGAGTATTCTCGCCGCGCGACTCTCGACGGCTTTTCACCTCGGGACGCTCTCGTTCGACCCCGGTGACGACGTGCTCCTCGGTAACGCCGCTGCCACCGTTGGGCTCGCGGCGACGATTTTCCCACTCGTCGGAGTCGGCGCGTGGACGCTGGCAACACTGACTGCGGACACGACGCTGTCGCCACTTGCCGTCGCTGCCGTTGCCGTGACCAGCGGCGTGATACTCGCCGTGCTGGCCGTGTTCGTGACGTTCATCGCAACGTACGCCGCCTACCGCTTCGAACTCGACCCCGACGACGTGGTCATCCCCGTCGTCACGAACGTCTGTGACGTACTCGGCGTGCTCGTCCTCTTTGGCGTCACCGTCTGGCTGGTGTGAGTGCGTGGTACGGAACGGTTTATGCACGAACTTCGAACCGAGTGGTTCAACAGAATCAATCGTCTACCGGGCGGTGAGTCACACGATGTCCTCCAAGCACGCTATCGACCCACAGCAGGAGGTTGTGACCATCACGAGGCAGTACCTCAGACGTGAACGCCTCGCGAGTACACTTCTCGTCGCCCTCGTGCTCTCTCTGTTTCTTGGCACGTATCTGCAAACCTCACTCCTGCCGGCGCTCGGCGTCGCGGTTATCCTGGTCGGCATCGTCCGCGTCCCGGTTTTCCAGTCGCAGGGAACATTCCGACTCCGCACGAGCGATGACCTGACGACGGTCGTCGATTCGTTTACCGGGCCGACGCCACCGGTTCTCGCATTTCAGTGGGGCATCGCAGAGACGGCAACCACTGGAGAGGAGAGCATCACCTACACCATCCCGTATCTGTTCGGTCTCCGCGCTGCGACGATGACCATCAACAGGCAGACGGAGACCGAACCAGACGGTACACGTCGCGTCGAGTTGGAAATTACGGAAAACGGTCGACAGTGGGGGACGTACACGGCAACGATCAGAAGCGGCGACGACCAGACGCTCGTCGATGTCCAGTACACGTCGAACCGCCGCTTCGGGGTGGGTCGCCTCCCACAGTATCTGTTGGCGACCCGGTACCGCGACGAT
>CAZFOF010000078.1:3708-8606 GCA_964520265.1 uncultured Halobacteriales archaeon
CGATGTGCTTACCGCACAAGGATACGAGATTGTTTCACGCGATGCAGCCTTCGGTCTGTGAGAGACTGAACACCGCCCCACCAGCAGACGGTTTCCTTACGCCGTCGGAATCTCGTCTGAGATGACGACAGCCTCGCCGTCGATGACCGTCTCGCCGTCGCTTCGCTTGACGGCCGTCGCGAGACGGAACCGGTTGTTCCCGATGTTCTCGACGACTTCACACTCGGCGGTGACGCGTTCGTCCAGCGGGACAGGGCCGAGGTAGCTGACGTCCTGGGAGAGATAGATAACGAGACCGGGCAGGCGCGCGAGCGCGGCGGAGATGGTACCGACGACGAGTGCGCCGTGTGCGATGCGTTCGCCAAAGCGACTCGCCGCTGCGAACTCGTCGTCCATGTGCAGGCGGTTCGTGTCACCGCTGGCATCGGCGAAGGCTTTGACGTCCTCTTTGGACATTGTCTTGCTGAACCGGACGGTGTCGCCGACGTCGATCTGTGCCTCGTTGCCGAGATACTCGAAGTCCCAGTCGTCGTTTTCGTAGGCGGTGTCGACACGGACACTCGTCCGCTCACGGTCTTCGTTCGGTGTGTCCTCACGCCCCATCCGGATGAGGTGGGGTAGATAGTTCGAGAGGTCTGTCGTCGTGACGATGCCGACGACGCTTCCGTCCTCGACGACCGGCAACCGCCGGATGTTGTTTGCACGCATCGTCTCGGCCGCGCGTTTGACGGGGTCGCTGGCCTCGATGGTGATGAGCGGGGAGGACATGAACCCCTCGACGGTCGTCTCTGTCGGGTCGTGTCCGTTTGATACCAGTTTCGTCACGTCGGCTTCTGTGACGATTCCGACGGGGACACCATCGTCCGAGACGACCAGCGAGCCGATACCGTTCTCGGTGAGGCGGTCGGCGGCCGCGCGTGCGGAGGCCGCTGGCTCGATTTGCTCGACTGGTGCGTGCATGACTTCACGAACTGAGATCGGTGTAATCATTGATAGGGTAGGTGTTGCCCCGGGGGAATATGAAACCAGTGACACCGCCTCGGTGTGTGGTCGCCGTGCCCGTGCATTCGACGGTGTCTCCCCGGCCTAGTCGGTGTCGACTGGTGTTCCGTCCTCTGTCGGTGGCGCGACGTGGTCGATGTACTCCTCGACGGACGGTTCGTTGACGCGGACGCGAACCGTGATGCCGCCGAGTTCGCCCGGTTCGTCCACCGTGAAGTTGATGACGCCCTGGAAAGCGGCCTGTTTTTTCACCTGGAAACTGAACGTGTCCCCTCGCTGCTCGTCGAAGAAGACACCGCGGGCGGTGTCCAGAATCTCCTGGCGGTGTAACAGTTCCGAGAACTGGTCGAGGTCGTGGACGGTCGCACGGAGTTCGCCGTGGCTGTGCTCCGGTTCGGCGGCCGGGAAGAGGTTCTGTATCGCGTCGGCGACGCGGTCTGTCACTTCCGTCTCGCGTACCGGTGCCGTAATCTCGGCGTCGATGCGGTATATCATTGGACTTCGTTTGTGAGTGCGTCTGGCCCCTCTGTCAGCAGCGTCCGGACGCGGTCGTGGAACTGTTCGAGCGTGTCTGTGTTCTCGATAGTGAGGTCGGCTCGCTCCATGGCTTTGCCCATGCCGAACCCGAGTTCGCGCTCGTCGCGGTCGGCGAGTGCTTCCCCGCCGTCCTCGGCGCTGGCGTCACGGCTACGCACGTCCAGTCGCTCGGCACGCATCTCGAAGGGGGCCTCGATGCTGACGAGCGTGAACGCATCGCCGAAAGCCTCCTCGAAGATGTCGACTTCCGTTTCCGAGCGGATGCCGTCGACGACGACGGTGTCGCTGGTCTCCAGTTTGTCCTCGATGAGTGGGAGTGAACGGTCGGCAATCGCACCCGGGCCGTTTTCCTCACGCAATGCCTGTGCGACCTCGCCGTGGTGTGTCGCGGGGTCGAGGTCGCGGTCGCGACACTCCGTGCGGATGACATCCCCCATCGTGACGACGGGAATATCGAGCGTTGCCGCGACAGTTGCGGCTTCGCTTTTGCCACTGCCTGGCAGGCCGACGGTACCGATGACGGTCATTGCCTCTCCCTTTGCCCAGGGGTGGAATAAGGACTGCGCTCGCAGTCGACTCCGCTAGAAGACTGCAAGCAGCAACACGACCGCAGACAGACAGAGAAACAGCGTCGATATTCCTGCGACGAAGTACCAGCGCAAGCCTTCGAACTCGATGTCGGGGTCGAGTCGACTCGGTGCCGTCTCCATCGTGAACCCGCCGCCGATGAGCGCGACCCCGAGCAACAGCAAAATGGGGCCGGCGAACGGTGTCGTATTCTCTGCAGCGAGTGTCACGCCCAAAAAGAGCGAACCGACGAGAAACGAGCCGAGGCCCAGCCAGATTGCGGCCGGCCGGAGGAGTTGGGGCGAACCCTCTGGACGGCTGAGGGTTCCATCGGGTGTCAGTTCCATACACGTTGGTCGACCGCACAGCAAAAAAAGAATTTCCGCTGATTATCAGAAACGATTGTCAGCCGTCGCGTGCTGGCAGCGGCCGAGTCCCATTTTGCTGTCTGTTACGTGCCACACTCTCCTCGACAAGACCGACGCCTATTGCTGACGGGCGACGACGAACTCGGCGAGGTCTTGGAGGTACGACATCGCCTGCGGGTCGGCGGCGTCGATGGATTCCAGTGCGGCGAGTGCGGCATCAGAGGTGTTGCGCGCGCGCTGGTTTGCTTCCTCGGCGGTGAGGTCGGTCACTTCGACGAGGGATGGCCGCTCCATTTCGGCGTCGTGACCTGCCGGCTTGCCCAACTGCTCGGCGTCGGCCGTTGCATCGAGCACGTCGTCGCGCATCTGGAAGGCGACGCCGACGCGCTCTGCGTACTGCCCGAAGGCCTCGACGGTGTAGGCATCGGCATCGGCGGCAATCGCACCTAATTCCGCTGCGGCCCGGAAGAGCGCGCCGGTCTTTCGGCGAGCCAACTCCAGATACTCCTCTTCGGTGACGGGCTGGTCGACCAGTTCGATCGCCTCGCCCTCGCCCAGTTCGACCATTGCCTCGGAGACTGCCTGCATCGCTCGTTCACTCGCAGAAAAGAGCGCGAAGGCTTCCCCGAGCAACCCGTCAGAGGCGATTATCGCTGGGCCGTGGCCGTACTCCTTCCAGGCCGCGGGCGAACTCCGACGGATGTCCGACTCGTCGATGATGTCGTCGATGACCAGCGAAGCGTTGTGGACGAGTTCGATGCCCACCGCGTAGTCGATGGCTCTGTCGATGTCACCGTCGAGTACTTCACAGACTAGCACCGTCACTGTCGGGCGAACGCGCTTTCCCCCGGCCAGTGCCACGTGTTCGACCTCCTCGCGGAGTTCCCGTGGCTCGACCTCTTCGAGGACGCCCTCCAGACGCTCCTCGATGCGCCCCTGGCGACGCTCCAGATACTCCATTGGCCTCGCCTAAGTGGTACCCCGGCAAGAGCGTGACGGTACCCGTCGAATCCCGGGAGAATTGTCGGGTGAACATGTTCGTCGCAAATCTCACTCAGTGGGAATGGGCACGACCCGCTTTATGACGGCGCTTCATATCCCAGGTCGTGATGAAGAACCTAATGGGCGCACCCGGCGATGGACTCTCGCGGCGTGACTTCGTGAAAGCGACCGGTACGGCTGGACTGGCGGCGACGGCTGGCTGTGGGTCACCGCGTGCTGACGGCGGTGGCGACGCGAACGTAACCCAGTCACCGGGACAGTCCCCGACGCAGACCCAGACCGACGAGGGGTTCCCGACGACCAGTCCGCCCGAAGTTGTGCAGGTCGACGAGCAGGGCAATCAGGTGACGCTTGGCACCCAGCGCGCTCGCCACGACGTCCACCCGATGGATTCGATGGGCGGCCCAGTCGAACTGCCCCGTGTCTGGGGCTTTACCGCTGATGGCGGCGAACCGAGCGTTCCCGGCCCTATCCTCCGCACCACCGAGGGCGAGGACATGGAGGTCACACTCGACAACACCAACGGCATGCACCCTCACACCGTCCACTTCCACGGCGTCACCAAGACCTGGGAGAACGACGGTGTGCCGACGACGACCGGTATCACGGTCAACCCCGGCGAGAAACACACCTACCAGATACCGGCCAACGTCCCCGGCACCCACTTCTACCACTGCCACTACCAGACTCACCGGCACATCGAGATGGGGATGTACGGCATCCTCCGTGTCGATCCGAAGGATTACGAACCGGCTGACAAGGAGTACTTCATGACTGTCCGGGACTGGGACTCCAGTCTCTCGCGACAGTACGCCGGCGAAGACGCGAGTTACGACCCGCGGAACCGCCAGCCGGATATCTTCACGGTCAACGGCAAGTCTGCACCCCGGACGCTCCACCCGGAGGTTGGCTCGCCTATCATCGTCGAGGAGGGTGACACCGTCCGCGTCCACATGGTCAACGCGGGCTACATGAGCCACCCGATGCACATCCACAATCACCGCTTCCGCGTCGTCGAGAAAGACGGCGCACAGGTGCCCGAGGCGGCTCTTCACGAACGCGACGTGACCAACATCGCACCTGCACAGCGACACACCATGGAGTTCGACGCGACTGCCGACCCCGGCATCTACCTCATGCACTGCCACAAGGTCAACCACGTGATGAACGGCAACGCCTACCCCGGCGGGATGCTCGGCGGCATCGTCTACAAGAGCGTCATGGACTCTGACATCTTCGCCGACCTGATGGAGTACGCCGGATACGACGGATAGTCATAGACGGATTCGACAGTTGCCGAGTTCGGCTAGCCGGCGTATTTTTAAAGGTTGCACGCGTACCCTGGAGTCATCCGATGTACGGAAACACGCCGTTTGGAGACGAACCTGCCAGCCTCGAACTCACCGCAGACCAGCGGAAGGC
>CAZFOF010000079.1:0-300 GCA_964520265.1 uncultured Halobacteriales archaeon
TGATGCTTCTGGGACTGCACCTTACCGGTGTCTCCGCGACGATGGGTGCGATCAACTTCATCGCGACTATCTTTACCGAACACGCGGATGACGTCTCCTGGGCCAATCTCGACATCTTCTCGTGGACGATTCTGACCCAGTCTGGACTCATCCTCTTTGCATTCCCGCTTCTCGGTAGTGCGCTAATTATGCTGTTGCTCGACCGCAACTTCAACACGATGTTCTTCGCGGTCGAGGGTGGCGGGCCGCTGTTATGGCAACATCTGTTCTGGTTCTTCGGCCATCCCGAGGTGTACATAC
>CAZFOF010000079.1:390-8604 GCA_964520265.1 uncultured Halobacteriales archaeon
TGTTCTCGACGGGGATGGATCCGCGCCTGCAAACCTCGTTCATGGCGGTGTCAATGGCGATTGCCGTTCCATCCGCAGTCAAGACGTTCAACTGGATTACGACCATGTGGAACGGACGGCTCCGTCTGACGACGCCGATGTGGTTCTCGATTGGCTTCGTCTCGAATTTCATCATCGGTGGCATCACCGGGGTCTTCCTCGCAACTGTCCCGGTTGACCTCCTCTTGCACGACACCTACTACGTGGTCGGTCACTTCCACTACATCGTGATGGGGGCAATCGGCTTTGCGGTGTTTGCCGGGCTGTACTACTGGTTCCCGGTGTTCACCGGTCGGATGTACCAGCGTGGTCTCGGCAAGGCCCACTTCTGGCTGTCGATGATTGGCACGAACGTGACCTTCTTCGCAATGCTCGCGCTGGGGTATCTGGGAATGCCACGGCGGTATGCGACCTACCAGTTCGACGCTGGTATCACGTCGCTCGACCTCGTGACGCTGTCCCACCAGGCTGCCTCGGTCGGCGCGCTCATACTGCTCATCGGGCAGATCATCTTCGTCTGGAACTTCGTCCAGTCCTGGCTCGAAGGGCCGGTCGTCGACGACGCCGACCCGTGGGATCTCGAGGAGACCGGACAGCGAACCAAGGAGTTCGACTGGTTCGGCGAGAAACTCCAGACCGCCATCCCCGACGGTGGCGAGGAAGACGTTGCAACCGACGGCGGGACTGCCGAGGACGACGACTCGACCCAGCACTGATACTGCACCACTCTCGACTGCTCGTTTTCAGTACCGGACTGACCGCACGAAGGCGTGCGGTCGTCCCGGAAAACAGTTACGGCAATCCGTATGACAGACTCAGTGTACGATGCGGAGTTAACCACCCGGCACCATGCAAGTACATTTAGTCAAAGAGAGTTACTATTTTTACAACCCAGTTCGAGAAATCAGTATAGCAATCTCTCACTGGACACACGAATGAGTGAACACTCCTCGCTTGCACCATCTGATATCGGTGCTGTACAGCAACCGCCGTGTCGCCCTCCATTAGAAATAATCGAAGCCGATGGAGAGTGGCTGGTTCGTGAGTATCGGCTGAAACCAGAGGAGGCAACTGTTTTCGAATCCCACCACGGACGCCTCGACGCGATGCGAGCCGCTCGCGACAAAATGCAGGCGGATCACCACCCCTGTCTGTTGCGGTGGGACGACGACGATATCGTGGGCGGACTCTACTGGAACGAGTTGTTCGATGAACTGCGTGTCGAATACAGTGAGTTGCTCGACAGTTGGGTCATCGTGCCCGCTGCCGATCACTACGTCTTCCAGGCTAGAGAGAACCTCGAACAGGTGCGTCAGACAGCGCGGACTGTCCAGCGTCAGTACGATTTCAAACGCCTGGCTGTCTACGATTCAGACGGCACCGAACGGGACGCCCTCGAGCATCGCTTCATTCGCAACGATATCGCTGCATCGGGCGTCCGTTTCAACCGTGGCCAGCCACTCGGCGCGAAAGAGGCGACGGCTGAGAACAGCGAAGACACCACAGAGAACGGTGACGATGTGACGGCGGCCTCGCCAACGAGTACACTCATGGCTGCGATTCCGGACCTGACAGAACTGGAAGAACTGGACACTGCTGCCCCTGTCTTTCGGTACCGTGCCACGTGGGAAGATGACCAACTCGCTCGCATCGAACTGCTGGATCCCGAACTCGCGTCGAACAGAGCGGCTGTTCGGGCCTTTACCAGTATCATCGATGACTGGCAATCGCTCAGTGACCACGACTGTGTGACGACCGTCTACGAAGTTGGCCCGAGTCCGGCCGCCTGGATTGCCTACAGTGCCGGTGAGGGAACCGTCACCGACCTCGAAACGACTCTTTCGCGCGAGGAGTGCCTCCAAATCGTCGCTGACGTTGCAACGGCCATCGACGCCGCGAACCAACAGGCTGTCCAGCAGACCGCCATCTCTCCCGAGACTGTCCTCGTCACCGCCGATGCGAAGCAACGCCGCGCATCGCTCGCTGGTTGGGGACTCGAACAGGCCGTGACCCGAGCGCTCGATGACACCATCGTGACACCGTACACTGCGCCCGAGCAACTGTCAAACGAATGGACGGCAGCGACACCAGTCTACCAGTTGGGCGCGCTTGCCTATCGACTCCTTTGTCACATGGCACCGTTTCGTGACGCCGAAGACCTCGAACAGGCCATTCGGGACGGGGAACCGACAGAGCCGAGTGCGGTCGCTGACGTGCCATCGACGGTCGATACTGTGGTGCGACGCGCGATGTCACCAGTTCCAGACCAACGGTATACGGATGCGACAACGTTCAGTGACAAACTCACGACGATACTCGATTGACGCGTTCAGAGACGCTTGCTCTCCGGTGACTGACCTGTAGTTTGTCCGTCACACCCTACTAACGCAGTTTACGTCGCGTTCACGACGAGCACGATACCCGTCAGAAACATCATCAGCGCGATGCCGCCCAGAACGAGCATGAGCAGGTCTTTCTCAGACATACTAGAGCGTAGGATGGAACGCCTAAAGACTATTCGTCTACGACCCCAACTTCCCGGTGATGGAAGCCACAGAACGGTGGAACGGCCCGCGATTCGTCCTCACTCTCTATGGGGCGCTCGTCGCGTTGACCGGCGTCTTCGGGTACGTCATCGGCTTGATTCGACCGGATGACCTCGACCCACGGCTGTTCATGGTCATCGAGTTGCCACCCACTCCCTTCGGGATGGCGCTGTATGGAATGATAACCGTCGGACTTATTCTCGGTGTGTTGTTGCTGGCGGTTCGGTACGTGGCCAGCGAGTACGATACCGCAGAGCGTTCTTGAGTTATCCCTGTCCGACCATCCGGTCTTCGTCTTCCCACTCCTGTTCGCGGAGTTCGTACTTCTGAATCTTGCCGGTCGCCGTCGTCGGAAGTTGTTCGACGAACTCGAAGCGACGGACAATCTTGTAGCGCGCGAGCTGGTCGGCGGTAAACTCCTGGAGTTCGTCTTTCGTGACACCAGGATTGTCGGGGTCGCCGCTCTCGGGGACGATGAATGCCTTCGGCGTCTCGCCCCACTCGTCGCTCGGTGCCGGGATGATTGCGACTTCGGCGACGTCGGGGTGGTCAAATAGGGTATCCTCCAGTTCGATGCTGGAGATGTTCTCCCCGCCGGAGATGATGATGTCTTTTTTCCGGTCTTGGATGGCAATCATGCCGTTCTCGTCGACGGTTGCGAGGTCGCCCATGTGGTAATAGCCCTCGATGCGGTCGTTGAACGCCTCTTCAGTCGCTTCGGGCTTGTTCCAGTAGCGGTCCATCACCTGGTTGCCCCGGACGACGATTTCGCCGATTTCCGTGTCGTCCCAGGCCACGTCGTTGCCCTGGTCGTCGACGACACGGACGTCGGTACCGAGTGCGCCAATGCCCTGGCGTTTCTTGATATCGAAGCGGGTTTCGTCGTCGATGCGTCGCTTGGTGTCGGAGATGGTGATGAGCGGGCCAGTCTCGGTTGCACCGTAGAGGTGTTTTAGATACCAGCCGAACTCGTCTTCGACGTTGCGGATGGTCGCTTCCGGCGGTGCGCTGCCTGCGGTTGTGACCTGCACGTCGTTTGCACCACTCATCGCTGGCTGGTCGTTGTCGTTGTAGTAGTCGATGAGTTGGTTGAGCACTGTCGGGGCGGCACAGAGCATCGAGACGTCTTCGGTCGTGATGCTCTCGACGATGTCGTCGGCGTCGACCCCGCGGGTACAGATGTGTTTCGCCCCCGCGCCAGTGACGGAGTAGATGTGACCCCAGCCGTTGACGTGGAACATCGGTAGCGTCCACAGGTAGATGTCGTCGTCGGTAATCTCCTGGTGAATCGTCACCAGGTATGCGTGGAGGGTTTCGGTGCGGTGGGTGCGACAGACACCTTTCGGGTCACCGGTCGTCCCCGAGGTGTAGTTGATGGTGATGACCTCGTCTTCGGCCATCTCCGGACGGTCGTAGTCGGCACCGGCAGCCTCGATGACCTCGTCGAACGATTCCCAGTCGCCGTCGACGGCGTCGGCGTCGTTGGTGATGAACGTCTCCGTCGGCACCTCGTCGCGAACGGCCTCGATTTTCTCCGCGAAATCGTAGTCGGCGACGACGACGTCGACCCCGGCGTCGCTGAGGATGTATTCGTAGTCGTCGGGGATGAGTCGGTAGTTGAGCGGCGTGTGAACTGCCCCGACCTGCATCGCCCCGTATGCAGCCTCGAGGTGGTAGTGGGTGTTCGGGTCGAGTACGGCTACGCGGTCTCCTTTTTCGATGCCCCGTTCCTGGAGTGCCGCGGAGAACCGGTCGGCCCGTTCCGCCAGTTCGTCGTAGGTAAAGCGGTTGCCGTCGGTCGCGACAACTGCTTCCTGGTCGCCGTAGTACTTTCGCGCGCGGTCGAGAAACTCTGTCACCAGCAGTGATTTCTCCATATTCTAAAGTCTTATACACCCTACTAAAAATCTCTGGAAATATTCAACGACCAGACGCGAGTTCCATACCGGGGGTCGTTCTCACCACTTCGTGTACTTTCACTCGACGGAAATCGGCCCGCTCATCCATCCTGCAAGCGCTGAGTTGTCTCGACGAGTGGATGGTGAGCGTAGTCGACAGCGTCGATATCCTCGATGGTCTCCAGGTTCTCCTTCTCGGCGGTCTTTGCCATCCCGAGGTCGACCGGTTCGTCGATGACGATGACGTAGGCGTCCATCTCTTCGATATCGAGTTTGCTCGCGGCTTTGACACGGTGGTGGCCGTCAGCGAGCAGAAAGGAACTGTCTGTGTCGATGACGACAAGTGGCTCTGCCAGACCGCGTTCGAGTTCGTACCGGCGACCTTCGAGTTCGTCGGCGTACACCTTCCCCTGCGTCGGTGTGAGTTCGGCCAGGGGGACATCCCGGCGCTCTTCGCGGGCTTCGACGCCGTGGATGTTCTCCAGTGTTCGCATCAGTTTGTCGACTTTTCCGGGTGTCGCGCGCTCGATTTGACTCCGGATGACGTCGGCGTTGGAGATAATCCCGACGAGATTGCCGGCGTCGTCGACGACCGGCAGGCGACGGATTCCCGACCGAAGGATGACGCGCGCGGCGTCTGTTAGTTTCATATCGGGATGAGCGACCAGCAGGTCGTTGGTCATCACTTTGAAAATCGGCTCGGAGTCTGCCTCTAAGAGCAGGTCACGAGCGCTGACGAATCCCTCGACATAGCGACCATCGCAGACGGGAAAGCCGCTGTGTTCGTCGCTCTCGTCGATGCGTCGTGCGACATCAGCGACCGTATCCTCCGGCGAGACGGTCACCACGTCGCGCGTCATGTAGTCCTGAACAGTCGGCTTTCCCTCGTCTGACATCGCTTTTGATGAGGGGCGACGACAACAAAAGCCTCCCGACTACGGCGTATCTGCCGGGGTTCGTTCGTCCTCTTCGACTGCCGGGAACTCATCGGCTGCGACGAGGTACTGGTCGATATCCTCCTCGGAGACGTACACTGGTGCAACTGGCTGGTCAGACTGTGTGTCCAGTGCGTCCAGAAAGCGGTCTGCGATGACTGCTTCGACGATTTCTTGCATCGATTCCTCGCGGTCTTCGACCGACTCCAACACGCCAAGCCGTATCTGTGCACCCGCCATATCTGCGTGACCACCGGCGCTGCCGATCTGGTCGAAGGCTGCTCGCAGTACCTCGCCCAGGTCGATTTCGATACCGCGTGCCCGCGCGGAGACGAAAATCGTGCCATCACGGAATCCGTAGACGAGTGTCGCCGAGACACCTTCCATCGCCAGCAGGCGGTCGGCGGCCTGTGCGAGTGCGTCGCGGTCGCTCAGGCTCCCGACACAACTGAGCAGTATCTGTCCCTCCTCGCGGCGGTTCTGTATCGCTCTCGCAATTGTCTCGAAGGTTTCTGGACTGATACTCGGGGACTCGATGCGTTCGAGGAGACTCAGGTCTGCGGCAGGGACGAGCGTCGCCGCTGCTTCGAAGTCGACGGGTGCGACCTCACGGGTAAACTCGCGTGTGTCGACGCGGATACCGAACAACAATCCAGTTGCAATGTCCTCCGTGAGTTCCATCCTGAACTGGTCGAGATAGTCGACAAGCAGCGTACTCGTCGCACCGACACCACTCCGGAGGTCGACGAAACGTGCCTCGACCGGCGCGCGCGGCGGATGGTGGTCGATGACGATGTCGACATCCATCCCCTCAGGTAGTCCGTCGTTGACTCCCGGCCTGGAGTGGTCGACGAGCGCGATGCCGTCGTAGGCATCTAGAGACGCGTCCGGGTCGAGGTTTCTGAGGTCGAAATCGAGGAGGTTGACAAAGGCCCGGTTTTCCTGGTGTGTGATATCGCCGTAGTAGCAGACTTCGGCGTGACAGCCAATTTTATCGGCAATTCGCTGGAGTGCGACCGCGCTTGCGATTGCGTCCGGGTCGGGGTTGTCGTGTGCCACGATTGCCAGGCGGTCGATACTTCGCAGGACGCGCGTGAGGCGGCGCAGTTTGAGGCCCCCGTTGCTCACCCGCTCTAGGAGTGTCTCGGTGATTGTCTCTGTCGGATTGACGACGTCGTCTGCGACCGTCTCCAGTGTTGCAGCCCGCGAACCAGCCTCGAAGCCGGTGTATGCGAGCATATGAGCCGCCGGAAACGCCTCGCGTGCTGCCCGGGCGGCGGCGACGTTTACTCCTGGGTCGTCGTCGGCGACGATCACGACGTCGACGGTTCCAACTTCGGTGAGTGTCTCTCTGTCGGTCGGGTCACCGATGTGGACGGTAACATCGTCGCCGTGTACCTCAGTCCGACGCTCGTCGGTCGTGATGAGGTGTAACTCTCCCGGCCGGTCGAGTAACGATTTGACGAGACGCTGGCTGAGCGACCCGTCGCCGAGTACCAGCCGGTCGTTCATGTACGTACCTGAGGCGCGGACAGGCTAAAAAGAACTGTCTTTACCTTCAGAGAGACGTCCGTGAAGCTACTTGAGCCGTTCCTGCAGGAACGAGGGGTGGGCAGCGCTCACACCGTCGAGTGAGGCGATATCTTCGTTGATGACCTCGCCGAGTGCGTCGCCATCCGTGGCCCGAATCTCGGCCATCAGTGTGTGGTCGCCGCTGGACGTGTACAGCGCCTCGATTGCGTCGAGTTCCTGGAGTGCTCGGGTCACCTCGACGTAGCGTTCACTTTCGACATCGACGCCGACGAGCGCAATCGACTGCCCCGAGAGTTTCTTCGGGTCGATGTCAGCGGAGTAGCCGACGATGACTCCTTCCTCCTCCAGGCGCTGGATGTACTTTCTGACTGTCGGCTTCGACACCCCGGCTCTGTCGGCAATCTCTGCATAGGAGGCCTGGGCGTCGTCCTCCAGCACCGATAGAATCCGCTCTTCCGTAGACTCCACGCTCATACACTTATCTTTTGTTCCGGTGAAAAAATATCTTCCGAACCGGAAAACTGCAAAGTGCGGCCGCGAATCGGGTGCGGCCGTCACACCGTTATGCCGTTTCCGCCGTTAGGTGTGGCGTTCGATGAGGTCGTCTGCCGTTCGCTGCCACTCGGCGTCGTCGTCGAAGTACCGCTCTGCGAGCGGTTCGTCCGGGATATCGCCCAGTGCTTGCTTTTCCTCGGTGTAGGACGGGCGCTCCTCGTCCTGGTAGAAGCGTCCGGTGAGCACTTCGCCTTCCCACAGTCGTGACTCTGCTTCGTACATCGCATCGGCCGCCTCGCGACGGTCGGTGATGTCGAAGTCGAACTCGTCGTCGTCCTGCACGTCTGTGTATGGGACGTACTCTTTGGCGTCTTTGTTCCAGGTGGGACACTGCGTCAGGAAGTCGACGTGACTGAAGCCGTCGTGCTGGAGTGCTTCGGTGATTACTTCCTTTGCCTGGCGTGGGTTGACGGCCGCCGTCCGTGCGATGTACGACGACCCCGACGCCAGCGACAGTGACAGCGGACGTACCGGGTCTTTCGCGCTGCCGTGGGGCTGTGTCTTCGATGTGTGCCCTTTCGGACTCGTCGGGGACGTCTGTCCTTTCGTGAGTCCGAAAATCTCGTTGTTGAACACAATGTAGGTGATATTGTGGTTCTCACGAGCGGTGTGCATGAAGTGGTTGCCACCGATACCGTAGCCGTCGCCGTCACCGCCAGCGGCGATGACTTCGAGGCCGGGGTTCGCCAGCTTTGCCGCGCGGGCGAC
>CAZFOF010000080.1:0-8562 GCA_964520265.1 uncultured Halobacteriales archaeon
GCGATGCCGAACTGCAGCATGAACATCGACGACCCCCGCACCCAGTTCATGAACTTGTCGAACTTGGTGAGAATAAAGGGTGTGTGGCCGAATGCCTGCCGTAGCTTCGAGTTGAATCGATCGTCGACGCCCTCGCCGATACGGGCTTCCTGGGTCGACTGTGCCTCTGCCAGTGTGTCGTGAAGTTCCTGTTCCTTGCTCATGATTGTTGTTCCACCCGCTGTCTGTCGGCGCGCGGACTCCGAACCCATTCCACTGCGCCTTTACGCCATGCCCAGACGAGACCGACGAGCAGGATGCCGACGAACAGCAGCATCGGCCCGAGTGCGCCGACGAGGCCGACTTCGGTGATTGCATCCTGGTAGACGACCGTCCACGGGAAGATGAGGACAGTCTCGATGTCGAAGACAACGAACAGCAGCGCAACCATATAGTACTGAATGTTGAACCGGATTGAGTTGCTGCTGCCGGTCGGAACCTCGCCACTCTCGTACGTGGCGCGTTTACCCTGCGCGGGTACACTGGGCCGTAACAACGCCGACACGACCATCATCGTTATTGGGATGGCGACGGCCACGAGCGCCAGCGCCCCGATGGCTATCCATGCGTTTGCCATACTGGTTTCTCCTATCGTCCATCAATTTGGAGCGGACCCATATAAGGGTTGATTCTCGTGATTTCTAGTGGTTCGGTGCCCAACACCCACTCACGCGGCGCTTGCGCTTCTGTCAGCGGCGCTGGTCACTCCTCGGTCTCTCGAAAGCCCGGCGTCCCGCGTTCGTGGAGCGCACGCGACACCTCGGCGACGCCGTCCTGTAACTCCTCGTGGTAGGCCACCAGTCGTTCGCGGAGTTCGTCGTGCTGGCGAGCGAGAATCTGCGTGGCCGAGAGTGCGGCGTTGAATGATTTACCTGCGTCGACGGCCGTCAGCGGCGCTCCCTGAGGCATCCCGATGACAGAGTCGACAGATTTCTCCTGTACCGGGACACCGATGACCGGCAGTGGATACGCGATGGACGCGGTCATGTTCGGCAGGTCGGCCGACTTGCCACCAGCGCCGGCGATGATGACGTCGATACCGCGGTCTGCGGCCGTCTCGGCGTAGGCGTACATCAGTTCCGGCGTCCGGTGGGCGGAGACGACGAACGTCTCGAACGTAAAGCGCGCTTCGGGCGCGTGGTCGTAGTCAGACTGTTCGGCAAAGCCGAGATGGTCGGTGAAGGCGTCGTAGGCACCCGGTCGGCCCTCCTCAGAGCCGGCCATCACGTCGAGGTCAGAGTCCGACCCCATGATGATACCCACGTCGGGCGTCTCTGCGTCCGGCCGGTTGTCTGCCGCCTGTGCCTCCAGTTCGTCGATAAGCGCCTGTACGCTATCGGTCATATCCGTCCCTGCGGTGGCCGCTGCCCTAAGCGTTGCTGGTCGTCAGCCGTCGAATGTGAGCGCGTCTCTGGCCGTTCGCGTCTCCGCGAGCAGTTCATCACGGTCGCTCAGTCCGTCACCGACGAGCGTGATGTGACCCATCTTCCGCAACTGATACACCGCCTGTTTGCCATACCAGTGCAGCGACAGCCGGTCGGTCGCGAGTGCGTCAGAGACTCCCGAAAGTGTGGGTTGTTGTCGCTTTTCGACATCGCCGAGAATGTTTGCCGAAACCGTCGGGTCACGAATTGTCGTCGTACCGAGTGGTAGCCCCACCACTGCGCGAGCGTGCTGTTCGAACTGCGAGGTGTGACACCCCTCTATCGTCCAGTGCCCGGAGTTGTGCGGGCGTGGGGCGATTTCGTTGAGCAGGATTTCTCCGTCGGTCGTCTGGAACAGTTCGATGCCGAAGACACCGCGGCCGTCCATGACCGACAGGACGTCACGGGCGACCTCTCGAGCGCGTTCGCGCACAGACTCGCTTGCGCGTGCCGGTGCGACAGACTCACGAAGAATCTCCTCGCGGTGAATTGTCTCTGTGACCGGGAAAGTCGTGCGCTCGCCGGAGCCGCGACAGCCCATCACGGCGAGTTCTCGCTCGTAATCGACGAACTCCTCGACCATTGCCGGGCCGTCGATTGCCTCGAAGGCTGACTCGACGTCTTCGGGCGACTCGACGGGGACGTTGCCGCGTCCGTCGTAGCCTCCCTCACGCGCTTTCAGCATCGCGGGATAGCCAAGTTCCGAGAGTGCCTCACGCAGGTCGTCGGCGCTGTCGACGCGCCGGTAGGCTGGCACGGGAATCCCGGCGTCACCGAGGCGGTCTTTCTGGACGAGTTTGTCCTGGATGATTCGAAGCGTCTCCGGCGCGGGATGTACCGGTGTGTCGGTCTCCTCGCTGATGCGTTCGAGGACGTCCGGGTCGGTCAGTTCGATTTCGAACGTGAGCACGTCCGAGCGCTCGGCGACGGCGCGGATGGTCTCCTCGTCGTCGAAGTCGCCGACAATCTGTTCGCTGGCAACGGGTGAAGCAGGAGCCTCGGGCGTCGGGTCGGAGACGACCAGGTCGATGCCCAGCGGCGCAGCGGCTTCACCGAGCATCCGACCGAGTTGGCCGCCGCCGACGACACCGAGTGTGACTCCGGGGACGTTCACTGTCATTGCGACGGCGTTTCACACCGACAGCCAAAAGCGTTCGCTCATCCCGACGCGTTCCAGCCCGGAACCGAGTCGACGCGGTCGTTGCGGACGTACAGACGAACCGGGTGGTCGAACTGGAACCACTCGAAAGAGCGTGCAGTGTACTGCGTCGAGAGGCGCTGGTCGGGGACGGACTGGTCACGGCCGTTCGTGATGATAAGCGGGGGTGGGTTGGTCGAGACTGTCTGTGTGAGATTCGCGACCGACTGCTGGCAGGTGACGTTCGCGTCGGCTTTCGTGACGTACCACGGGAGTGGGAGACTGGAGTACCAGCCGGTACCGAGACAGAGTGGTCGCGTCAAGAGGTCTGGTCGGTTCCCCACGAGCGGCCGACTGTCGAAGGAGTCGGCCGTATAGACGAGGATGCGCGGTTCATCGGTAGAGGAAACGGCGTTGATTGCTCGAACCGCATCGCGTGCCTCGCCTTCGGGTTGTGCATACTGTGCGAGGGTGTTATCCGTCGATGTCGTGTCCATGTAGGAGTTGTTGATAGTCGTGATGCCGGCGCTCCCGACGATGAGTATCAACAAGAAGACGAGCACGAGCGTCTCGACGGGGTCGCGCTTTTCGACAGTGACCGTGAGGAAACGAGCGAGTCGCGCGATGCCGACACCTGCCGGAATCGCCAGCGGGACGAGAACGTGGATGTGTAGCCAGTGTGCGCCACCGATGTCGTCCGCCAGCGGATATCCCAGCAGCGAGACGATGCCACAGTAGCCGGCGAACATGACGAGGTTGCGCGACGTGCGACGGCCGTAGCGCTCGTAGATGAAGCCGAGGACGCCGAACAACACCAGGAAGATGCCGTGGACGCCGAGTACCTTGAGGTCGCGACTGATGTTCGTGACGTAGGTATCGACGAGCGAGCCGTCGTCCGTGCCGGCCGGGTCGCCCCAGTGGTCGATGGCGCTGTTTACGGCCTGTTCCAGTGTGTCGACAGCGTAGCCCGGGAAACTCAGCGGTTGCCCGATAGCCTCCCAGAGCCCCTTTGCACCTTCCGCTGGTGGCGTGGGCGGTCGCCTGATACCGGCCATTCCCGCACCACGGTCGGCATAAAAAAAGACGAGCACGGCCAGCAGTACGACAGCCAATCCGATGACGTGTTGCATCGTCCAGCCGACACGGGAGAGGGTGAGTCGCTCGGTGACGACGGTTCGCAGTCGCTTCCAGCCGCTCCGGTAGGCGCGGGGACGGTACAGCGACTGGTCGATGATAAGCGCCGTCGACCCGAGCCACGTCAGCACGTAGATGATGGCGTTTTCCTTCGAGGCAAAGCCCATCCCGACCAGGACGACGCCGACGTACAGCAGCGCGACACGACGGGTGTCGTAGTAGCGGACGAACAACGCGAAGGCAGTGAACATGAACGCGGCGACGAGCATGTCGCTGCGCATAAATCGCGAGTAGTAGACCAGAATGGAGTTGAGAGAGAGAAACAGCGCGAAAGCGACGAGTTCGTCCTTCCGCAGGTGCTCGCGGAACAAAAGTGCTGTCGCCGGGAGAAGCCCACCGGCCAGCACAATCGGGAGCCGTGCCAGGAAATCGCTCGCGCCAAACAGCGAGAACGTCCAGCTGTTGAACAGTTGGATAAAGGGGCCGTGGACGACCGGGCGGTAGGTCAGCGACCCACTCTCCATGTAATGAAGCGACCAGTACGCGACACGAGCCTCGTCGAAGTGCATCGGGCGCGCGCCGAGGCTAATCAGACGGATGAGAACCGCGAATGCGGTAATCGCACCAATCAACCGAGTGAGCGGCACCGAGTCGAGATAGCGATGCACGGCGTCGACTCGTTGCCAGGTGGGGGAGGGCGTGTCGGCTCGGGTGGACGCGTCGCCTGCCGTGGCCGGTGTCGTCGAGTCGAGACCGGACGTCGGTGTGGCGTCCCCAGCAGGCGGGACTCCGTCGTGTCCCTCCGGGGTCGCTGGGTCACCATCGGACGGGGACTCGTCGTCAGGGCCTGTCATATCCGCACAGGCGAGGCCGACCGTTAAAACCGGTGCGGTTGCAGACGATGTGGGAAGAACGGTAGTTCTTTTAGTGCACGACCCACCCCCACAGGTATGGTGCAGCTCGGGCTGGTCGTTGCCCAGTTCAACAAGGAGCGGCCGCTTACACAGGAGATGGCAGACCGTGCACGCGAGGCTGCTCGGGAACGCGACGCGACTGTCGTCGAGACACTCGACGGGTATCTCGACCGCAAGTAGCGAACGCGAGTGCGACGCGACTGTCGTCGAGACACTCGACGTGCCGGGGTCGTACGACACGCCACTTGCCGCAGACCGGCTTGCGCGGCGTGACGATATCGATGCCGTCGTCGCAATCGGTGCCATCATTACCGGTGACACCGACCACGACCAGGTTATCGCGGACGCGGCCGCACAGGGATTGGCCGATGTCAGCCTCGACCGCGACACACCGGTGTTGCTGGCAATCACCGGCCCGGGCATGAGCCAAGACGAGGCCGAAGCACGCGTAGACTACGGTGCGACGGTCGTCGACAGCGCAATCGATCTCGTACACGAACTCGAATCATGATAGACCTCGATTTCACAGACCGCGTCGGACGTGTCGAACCGAGCGCGACGCTCGCAATCAGTAACAAAGCATCCGCTCTCGAAGCGGACGGTATCGATGTCGTCGACCTGAGTGTCGGCGAACCCGACTTCGATACCCCCCAGAATATCAAAGACGCCGCACAGGAGGCCATGGAAGCGGGCGAAACGGGCTACACACCCTCGTCCGGCATCCCCGAACTCCGCGAGGCAATTGCCGAAAAACTCCAGACCGAGAGCGGACTCACGCAGTACGACGCCGAGAACGTGATGGTCACGCCCGGTGGGAAGCAGGCACTGTTCGAAGTCTTCCAGACGCTCATCGACGACGGCGACGAGGTCGTGCTCCTCGACCCGGCGTGGGTGTCCTACGAGGCGATGGTGAAACTCGCCGGCGGGACGCTCAACCGCGTCGACACCGCACAGTACGACTTCCGTCTCGAAGACGCGCTCGGCGACCTGCGCGGCGCCGTCGACGAAAACACCGAACTGCTCGTCGTCAACACACCGGGGAACCCACACGGTACGGTCTACTCCGAAGCAGCGCTCAAGGGCGTCCGTGACATCGCCGTCAACCACGACGTGATGGTCATCTCCGACGAAATCTACGAGAAAATCGTCTACGACGACGTCTCCTACACCAGCCTCGGCACGCTGGAGGGGATGCGCGACCGAACCATCACGGTCAACGGTTTCTCGAAAGCCTACGCGATGACTGGCTGGCGTCTCGGCTATTTCGCCGGCCCCGAGGAACTGGTCGAGCAGGCTGGCAAAATCCACGGCCACTCCGTCTCCTGTGCGGTCAACTTCGTGCAACACGCGGGTCTCGAAGCGCTGGAGAACACCGACGACGCGGTCGAAGAGATGCGCGACGCCTTCGAAGAGCGACGCGATATGCTCGTCGACCTCTTTGCCGACCACGGCAAAAAGGTCGCTACTCCACAGGGCGCATTCTACATGATGTTGCCAGTCGCCGACGACGACCAGCAGTGGTGTGAAGAGGCAATCGGTG
Organism: uncultured Halobacteriales archaeon; assembly: GCA_964520265.1. Taxonomy (GTDB): domain Archaea; phylum Halobacteriota; class Halobacteria; order Halobacteriales; family Haloarculaceae; genus Salinibaculum. Next base: position 6,190 of record CAZFOF010000080.1, read on the forward strand.
AGGCCCACGTCGCGACGGTTCCCGGCAGTGCCTTTGGGACGCCGGGCTACGCTCGCATCTCGTATGCAAACAGCAAAGAGCGCCTCCGGGAAGCAGTCCAGCGCCTCGACGACGAAGACCTGCTCTAGAGGCTCCGCGACAGACACTCAGTTTTCCCGTCTCTACAGGCGGGACAGGCCGAGAAGCAAACGGCAGTTCACTCCGACACGCGCTCTTCGAGAATCCGGTCGATAATGCGACCCGTCGAAAGCAGTTCGGCACCCTCCTCACCCTCTCGTTCGGACGCACGGACGACCTCGCAGTCGATGTCGCGCTCGTCGAGTGCCCGACGGATGCCTTCGGCGTCGTGGTGCTGGTCGTGGCCGAGAACGATTGCGGTCGGATTGATTTCCTCGATTGGAATGAAAATGTCCTCGGGATGGCCGAGACGAGCGTGGTCGACCGGGTCGAGTGCTTCGACCATCTCGACGCGCTGGTCGTCGGGGACAACGGGCTTTGGCTTGTGTGTCACGTTCTCACGCCGGGCGACGATGACGTGGAGTTCCTCTCCCATCGACGCCGCCTCGCTCAGGTAGTGAACGTGGCCGGGATGGAGGATGTCGAACGTGCCCTGTGCGACGACGCGATTCATCGCTCGAATCCTCCTTCGCGAAACTCACGGTCGATGTCCTCCTGTGTGATATCGAAGAACTCCTCTTCGGGTGGCTCGACATCGAGGACGGGTAAATCGATAGGCTGGCCCTCGCGGTCGAAGGCCTGCCAGTCGGTTTTGTCGTACGGATAGCCGATGATGATGTGGACATCGTTGCGGCCGAACGTCTGCAAGTCAGCGTCGCTGGGCTTGAGAACACCGTTTGGGTGTGAGTGAACCGACCCGGCAGCACGCAAATCGTTTGGTACCATATTGGTGTCGAGTGTCGCACTCACCGGGTTACTCTCCGTGCCGGGAATGACGAGTACGTCTGTGAGGACGGTGCCCTCCTCGGAGAGTCCGACCTTGCTTGCGGCTTCTCCTCGGAGCAATCCCATGTATTCGTTGGGGTGGCTCTCCTCGGAGGCAGCCAGCGCGAACTCGAGCGCAGGCTCGGCAATGCCGAGAATCTCGCTCGAGCGGAACAGTCCCATGTTTTCCGGTCAGTTCGCGCTCCTTCTAAGCGTTCCGGAGTGCCCGCCGGCGCGTGTCATATCGAAGGGTAAAAACCGTCCACCACCAAACTACTCCCAATATGTCTCCATCGCACGACACCGCCAGCGGTGTCATGGCTCCCGACGGGGGAGTCGTCGTCTACGACCTTGCTCCGGATTGTACGCTTGAGGATATCGAAGACCTCGACGAGAGAGCCCGCTTTCACGCGACGGTCAACGGTGTCGTCGACTACGGTATCTTCGTCGACCTCTCCGATGCTGTCTCCGGGCTCGTTCACTCGTCGAATCTCGTCGACACGTACGACGTTGGCGACGACCTCATCGTCGAACTTGGTGAGATTCGTGAAAACGGCGACGTGAGCTTTGTCGAGGTACAGGTCGCCGACTACGAGACCGAAACCCTCGGCCACGGCAAATCCATTGCCGTCGCAGATGCCGACGAGTACACCGGCGAGACGATTCACATCGAGGGGCGTGTCGTCCAGACCAAACAGACCGGCGGCCCGACTATCTTTCAGGTTCGCGGCGAGCGTGCCGTCGTTCCCTGTGCTGCCTTCGAAGAAGCCGGCGTCCGTGCCTACCCCGAAATCGAGGTAGACGACGCCGTTCGCGTGACCGGGGACGTCGAGTCCCGAGACGGTGCTATTCAACTCGAAGTCGACGACATCGACCTGCTTGAGGGTGCCGAGGCAGAGTCCGTCGAGGACAGACTCGCTACAGCCACAGACGAGTTCGCAACTCCCCACGAGGTAGAGCCACTCGCCGAGTGGCCGGCATTCGAGAAGTTGCGTGACGACCTCAGAGACGTGGCCCGCCGCCTCCGAGAGACGGTTCTCGAAGGTCGTCCAATCCGAATGCGCCACCACGCAGACGGTGACGGACTCTGTGCGAGCGTCCCACTCCAGTACGCACTGGAACGATTCATCGCCGAGGTTCACGAAGACCCAGAAGCACCACGTCACCTCCTCAAACGTCTGCCGAGCAAAGCACCGTTCTACGAGATGGAAGACGTCACGCGCGACCTCAACTTCGCGCTGGAAGACCGCAAGCGACACGGCCAGAAACTCCCACTCCTGATGATGCTCGACAACGGGAGCACCGAGGAGGACACCCCGGCCTACCGGAACCTCGCCCACTACGACGTCCCGATTCTCGTCGTCGACCACCACCATCCCGACCCGGAGGCGGTCGAGCCGCTCGTCGAGAACCACGTCAACCCATATCTCC
>CAZFOF010000081.1:0-8484 GCA_964520265.1 uncultured Halobacteriales archaeon
TGGACCTGGCCGCCGGCATCGACCTCGCGATAGAGGCGCTCGCAGTCGAGTCCGACGGGCTCGACGCGGCGGGCGTCGACGTCTCGACGGTCGACGTCGAGACGGAGACGTTCTCGTCGGTCCCGACCGAACAGCTGGAGGAGCACTTCGCGGAGCTGGACCTGGGAGGTGAGAACGATGCGTGAGGGGGATGCTGACCCGTACGCGCCGGAACTGACCACGTTCCAGGAGACAGCTGGGACCGAGAGCGACGTGACCGCAAAGACCGGGACGACGACGGTCGGTATCGGGACCGAGGCCGGCGTCGTCATCGGGACCGACCAGCGGGCGAGCCTCGGCGGGCGCTTCGTCTCGAACAAGAACGTCCAGAAGGTCGAGCAGATTCACCCGACAGCGGCGCTGACACTCGTCGGCTCTGTCGGCGGTGCCCAGTCCTTTATCCGCACGCTGCAGGCGGAGGTCAACCTCTACGAGGCACGCCGCGGTGAGGAGATGAGCATGACTGCACTGTCGACGCTTGCGGGGAACTTCGCCCGCGGCGGGCCGTTCCTGGCTATCAACCCAATTCTCGGTGGCGTCGACGACGAGGGAAGTCACGTCTACAGCATCGACCCGGCGGGTGGAGTCATGGAAGACGACTACACTATCACCGGTTCCGGGCTCACCGTTGCCTACGGGACGCTCGAAGACCGCTACGAAGAGGATATGACGAACGACGAGGCACAGCGCGCTGCCGCAGCGGGTATCAAAGCCGCCGCCGAACGGGACACTGGCTCGGGTAACGGCATCTACGTCGCCGAAGTAACTGCTGAAGGCGTCGACATCTCGGATTACGACCTGGACGAAATCGACGTCTAGGCTACACCGACGGCCTTTATCAGCGTCGGAACGTCTGGTCACATAGATGAATCCGAATCGTATCGATGCGGTTATTGACCTCTCGTATGGTGTTCTCATTTTTGTCGCTGTCGCGCTGATGGCAGCTATCGGCAATCAAATCGGGATTGCGTTCGGGCTCGGCGTTCTCGTCTCCTACGGGCTCCACGTGGTCTGGAAGATGGCACGCTACGACCCCGACTGGATGACCCGCGAAGTCGCCGAAAAGGTCGAGGAAGACCTCTCTGAGGATGTCGCGAAAAGTGTCGAAGAAAGCGTCACCGAGGGAGTCGCCGAAAAGGTCGAAGAAGACCTCTCTGAAGATGTCGTCAAAAGCGTCGAGGAAAGCGTTACCGAGGGAGTCGCCGACACAGTGAGCAAAAACGTCGAAGAGTCTGTCGCAGAGAACGTGAGCAAAAGTGTCGAGGAGTCGGTCACAGAGAACGTCACGGAAGAAGTTGCGGAGTCAGTCTCCGAGGAAGTCGCCGAGAACGTGACGGAGGAAGTCGCAGACAGCGTCACCGAGGACGTAACCGAGGAGGTGACCGAGAATGTCACCGAGGAAGTCGCCGAAAACGTGACCGAGGAAGTTGCAGACAGCGTCACCGAGGAGGTGACAGAGAACGTCTCCGAGGAAGTCGCCGAAAACGTGACCGAGGAAGTCGCAGACAGCGTCACCGAGGACGTAACCGAGGAGGTGACCGAGAACGTCACCGAAGAAGTAGCCGAGAACGTCGAGGAGACACTCTCCAGGGAGGTCGATGAAGTCAAAGAGAAACTCGACGAGGTCGAGGCGGCAGTCGAGGTTGCCGAGGAGGCAGTCGAGGATGCCGAGAAGGCAGTCGAGGATACCGAGGGCGACAGCGACCCGTCAGATAAGAACTGATTCGGGTCTTTCTCTCCGGTGCGGTTGGCGTCGCTGCATTTTCTCGCGTCCTCTGGAGGAGGTGGCGGCCGAGTACTCGGGTCTTATGTGTGGTGCGTGTTGCATTCAGCGTATGGAACTGTTCGGGACGGCCGGTATCAGAGGGCCGGTCACGGAGGTGACGCCAGACCGTGCGCTTGCGGTCGGACGCGCAGTGGGCGTCGACGGCGGGTCGTTCGTCATCGGGCGAGACGGTCGCGAAACGGGGTCGACACTCGCGGCTGCGGTCGCTGCCGGTCTCGAATCGACCGGTGCGACGGTGACGGACGTGGGGATGGTACCGACGCCGGCAGTCGCCTACGCTTCACAGGATAGACGCGGCGTGATGGTCACGGCCAGTCACAACCCGCCGTCTGACAACGGTATCAAATGCTTCGTCGACGGACAGGAGTACGACAGCGAGGCCGAACAGCGTATCGAGTCCCGCGTCGAAGACGGCGATGGACAGGCACCGTGGGACGAGTGGGGCAGCACCGACCCCACCAACGTTCTCGATGACTACCGCGAGGCGGTCGTCGCGTACGCGACAGACCACGGCTCTCGACCCGACGCGCTCACAGTCGCCGTCGACTGTGGCAACGGGATGGCCAGTCTCGCCACGCCGCAGGTGTTGACGAGTCTCGGTGCCGACGTGACGGCACTCAATGCCTCCGTCGACGGTCACTTCACCGCACGCGAATCCAAACCGACGCCGGAGTCACTTGCTGACCTGCGTGCGTTCGTCGCCGACGGCGAGGCGGATATCGGCATCGGACACGACGGCGACGCAGACCGCATCGTCGTCCTCGACGGCGACGGCGATGTCGTCCACGAGGATACCATCCTCGCAATCTTGGCTGAACACTACACGCGAGAAAGCGACGCGGACGACCCCGTCGTCGTGACGACGCCAAACGCCTCCGGACGCATCGACGAGCGGGTGCGAGACGCAGGTGGACGCGTCGAACGCGTTCGTCTGGGCGCGCTGCATGAGGGCATCGCCGCTGTTCGTGCGTCGGGTGAGGAGGACACGGCAGTCGTCTTTGCCGCCGAACCCTGGAAGCACATCCACACCGGTCTCGGCGGGTGGATAGACGGCGTCGCCTCCGCCGGCGTGTTGACTCGCCTCGTCGCCGAGTCCGGCCTCGCCGACCTCCGTGACCCGATTACAGAGCGTCCCTACCGCAAGGAGAGCATCGCCTGTCCCGACGAGCACAAGGAGACGGCGATGGCGACGCTCGAAACCACGCTGCCAGATACCTTCCCCGACGCCAGCGTCGAGACCGAACACGGTGTCCGCCTCGAACTGGCAGACGGTGCCTGGACGCTGGTTCGTCCCAGCGGTACGGAGCCGTATATCCGCATCTACGCCGAAAGCGAGACCGTCGACGACCTGGTTGAGACCGTTTCTGCCGTGGTCGAAGACGCAGTCCAGACCTAGTCGAATCCGCTGACGAAGATAGCGACCCACTGGCCGATATCCTGCGAGCGGGTTACGTCGACGCGCTCGACCCACTTCACCCACTGGAAGCCTCGCCGCCCGGGTGCGACCAGGCGCAACGGCGCGCCGTGGCCGTGGGTGAGTTTTTCACCGTCGACGCGTGTTGCCAGCATCGCATCGGTCGCTTCCTCCAGCGGGAGACTCCAGCGATAGCCCGTCACGGAGACGAACCGCACCCACCGCGCGTCGTCGGTCGTTCCCGTGCGTTCGAGGATGTCACCGACGCGAACGCCCTGCCAGTCGCGTTCGGCGTACCAGCCACTCGTGCAGTCGATGAGCGCACGCCGGTCGCTGCTGTCGATGTCCCCGCCCAGCTCTCGGTAGTCGAACGTCTGTGGGGTCTGGACTTCGCCGCCAACGGTAAGCGTCCACTCGTCGATATCGATGGGGTCGGGGTCGTCTGCGACCCACGACGTGACAGGGAAGTCGTTGCCCTCGCCTGCGGCGTCGGTCGACCCGGTAAAGCGCCGGCTTGCGCCGACCAACTCCAGGAGACTGCTGGCGGCCTCGCTCGCTCGCCACGTGAGGGCTCCGACGCCGACGAGTGCAGTGAAGCGGATGGCCTCGCGGCGGCCGTCGACGTTCCGGCGCGTCGGCCAGCGAAAGCGATGCCGGAGATGCCACAGCAGCACTGGCACGACCAGGAGACCGAGCACCATGTGGACGGTCAGCAGTGTAAACGGCCCGAGACGGACGATGCCGGTCAGCGTCCAGACGGTGCCCGTGGTCAGCGCGGCGATGGCGAACGTTCCCAGCAGTATCGAAACCGGCGTTCCACCGTCCCAGAACGACCGGTTCGTGACACGCGGACGGACGCGGCGGAACTTCCAGAACAGCATCACGACCAGCGTGACACCACCAATCGAGTGAACGACGAACAGCCACCCCCAGTCGGGCGTGCCGGCGACGAGACTCACGAGGCCGGAGGCGACTTCCAGCGCGACCAGCGTCAGAATCGACCAGTCCACGAGTCGTGCTGGCGGTTCCAGTCTGTCGAGTCGGCTGGCGGTCACAGCGACTGTTGGGTCTGTGTGTGCTTCAGTCACACGCTGGCGTCGGTGGCTATTTGCCCTCACCGACCCTCGCCGGGTGTATGCACGACCTCGTGGACGCGGCCCGCGATGCCATCGACGACGCGTACGCCCCCTACTCCGAGTACGGCGTCGGTGCGGCGCTTTCGCTCCCTGATGGTACCGTCTACACTGGCTGTAACATCGAGAACGCGAACTACTCCAACAGCCTCCACGCCGAGGAAGTCGCCGTTGGCAAGGCGGTCAGCGACGGCGAGCGAACCTTCGAGGCACTCGCCGTCTCCTCGGGCGCCCGCGACGGCGTCACTCCCTGCGGGATGTGCCGCCAGACCCTCGCGGAGTTCTGTGAGGAGTCGTTCCCGATTCACTGCGACGAGGGTGCGGAAGTGACGACCTACCGGCTGGGTGACCTCCTCCCCGAGACGATTGGTGCCTCGAATCTGGGTGTCGAGCCATGAGCGACGACGAGCAGTACCACCTCGAAGTGACGGCCGAGGAGGTGGCCGACAGTGTCCTCCTGCCGGGCGACCCCGAGCGCGTTCCGAAGGTCACCGCCGAGTGGGACGACGGCGAGGCGGTCGCCGACCACCGCGAGTACCGCACGGCGACGGGAACCTACGAGGGAACTCCCATCTCGGTCACCTCGACCGGCATCGGTTCGCCGTCGGCGGCCATCGCCGTCGAGGAACTGGCCCGCGTCGGCGCGGAGACGTTCATCCGCGTCGGCTCCTGTGGTGGGATTCAGGCCGAGACCGACATCGGTGACCTCGTTATCACCAGCGGCGCGGTTCGACAGGAAGGGACGAGTTCGGAGTACGTCCGCGAGGACTACCCTGCCGTTGCCGACCACGCTGTCGTCGCCGCGCTTGCTGCCGCCGCAGACGAACTGGGCTACGACTACCACGTCGGACTGACGGCCTCGACGGATTCGTTTTATGCCGGACAGAGCCGCGATGGCTTTGGCGGCTTTCGTGCCCGCGGCGCGGACGAGGACATCGAGGAGTTACGGGAGGGGGGCGTCCTGAACTTCGAGATGGAGGCGTCGGCAATTCTGACACTCGCGAATCTCTACGGACTTCGTGCCGGTGCGGTCTGTACTGTCTACGCCGACCGCACGACCGGTGAGTTCCGCGTCGAGGGTGAGCGACGCGCTGCCAGAACTGCGAGTCTCGCCGTCGCCAAACTCGCGGCGATGGACGACCGCGTCGCCGAAAGCGGTGCCGATAGCTGGCACGCGGGTCTCGGGCTCTAGGGTCTCTTTCACTGCGCTGGCCGGGGTTGTTCGTGTCCGGTCGACCCCGCTGTGTTCTGGTGGGCAGCCGTCACGATGCCAGCAGTCTGTCCGATACCGACGAGACCGAGACCGGCGGCGACAGCCACCTCCGGTGTGATGACACTTGCCTGCCCGAGCGCGTACACTGTGCCACCGACGAGCGAGAGGCCGCCGCTTGCGAAGTAGGTCTGGCGGTACGGGCCGCTGTCGTGTGCCTGTGCGGTCTGGAGGTAGGCGACTGCCGGCAGCACAATCCAGCCGTACAGCGCCACGGCGGTGAGCCCGGTGTTGTTCGGCGTGCGCGCGAGTCCGACTGTTCCGGCGACGGTGACGACGAGTCCAGCATAGAGGACGCGCTGCCAGATGGCGAGGACGGGACTGGTCATCTCCCCACGCGCGGCGGCAATGAACGCAAGCAGAAGGACGTCCATCACGCCCATGGCGATGAGTAGTGTACGCTCGGTGACGAGCGACCGGTGGGCGGCGATGGTCACGAGCCAGGCAGCCGGGACGAGTCCGGCTGGGGCCACGTCTGTGAGTCGTCCCATACCGTCTGATAACTCGCTGACGGGCCAAGAAGGTTGGTACGGGGCTGTTCGCTACATATCGGGCCAGGCTGACACCGCCCGGCCGACCGTGTCGATGTCGCTAATCCAGCGCGCGGCGATGGCTTTCTTGAGGAACTTCGCGGGCAAGCCACCGAAGGTGTCGACCAGCGGGACGACGTAGACATCGTGGGCGACGGCCGATTCGCCGACGGAGACGACCGTTCCCTTGTCCTTGTACGTCCACTGCTGGAGCGGCTGACCGCGAATCGTCCGGGCGACGTTTTTGCCGATGACTTCGGCGGCCTGCCAGGCGGCCTGTGCGGTCGGTGGCGCGGGGTCTTCGCTGGGCTGGTCGATGAGTGCACAATCCCCGAGAGCGAAGATGCGCTCGTCTTCTGTCTGGAAGGTCTGGCCGGCGTGGAGTCGGTGTGAGCGTTCGTCCTGCTCGACGGCGCAGTTCTTTGCCGCGCTGCGCCCGGTGATGCCGCCGGTCCAGACCAACACGTCGTAGTCGAGTTCGGCATCGTCGCCGATGTAGACCGTCTCCTCGTCTACCTTGCCGACGAACTCGCCACACCTGATGTTGACGTCGCGGTTCTCCAGTCTCTCACGCAGTGCAGCCTGGAGACTCGGTGCACTGTTTGGCAGTACCTTGTCGAGTCCTTCGACGAGATGGATTTCGATGGGATAGTCGTGTTCGTCCCGAAACTCGGCGATTTCACCGGCCGTCTGGATGCCGGAGAGACCGGCACCGCCGATGACGACCTGGGCAGGGTCGTCGTGTGTCGACGCTTCGGCCGTCTGTCGGACGTCCTCGTGGATGCCCAACACGTCGTCGAGTCCTTTCAGCGTGTGGGCGTACTCTTCGAGTCCCTCGATACCGAAAAAGGCCGTTCTGGTGCCGATACCGACGACCAGGTAGTCGTACTCGACCTCACTGCCGTTGGCCAGGGTAACCGCGCGCGCGTCAGTGTCGACGCCCTCGACTTCGGCCTGGATAAACTCTGTCGAGGGTGATTTGATGTCCTCGACTGGAATCGTGATCTTCTCTTTGATAGCCGGGTCTTTGATACAGCGGTGGGACTCGTGGAGGATGAGGTGGTAGGAAACGTCGGAAATCCACGTGATGTCTGCCTCCCCATCGAGAGCTGATTCGAGGCTGCTGATTGCGCCTGCCCCGGCGTACCCCGAACCGAGGACGACGACGTTCTCCGTCATGCCAAGCCCTCAGGAGTGAGGTGATACAAATGCTACGAATTTGTGACTATCGGTCGTCGTTATTTCCGACCGCTACGCGACGAGATGTACCGTCTGACCCGACTGAAACCCGGTTTTTGGGTCAGTGCTGCGGTTCTTCGACCGGTGCCTGCATATCGTCGATGGTCAGGATAAGCACGTTGTCAGTTCCGTCTTTCCCCTCCAGTGTTCCGATAATCTGGAGCTTCGACAGCGGTGTCGGACCGACGGTCACCTTGTCGTCCTCGTGGAAATCGGAAATCGACCCGCGAAGTTTGATCTCTGCGCGACAGGCTTCGGGGTGCTGGACGCTCGTGAGGTCGATTTCCGCGACGTTCGACTCCTCGACGAGTTCGCCATTGTGATAGAGTGGCACGTCCGCCGCGTGATCCATATCCTGTATCTGGAGCGCGTCGTACGCGGATGCTGTCGGCTTGTAGCCTCCTTTCGGCCCCGGTACGCCCTCGACCAGTTGGAGTGCTTTGAGACTCTGCATCTGGTTACGAATCGTGCCCGGGTTCCGGTTGACCCGGTCTGCAATTTCCTCGCCTTTGACCGCTGTCTCGTCTTCTCGATATCTGTTGACGAGTTCCTGTAGAATATTTTTCTGGCTCGGTGTGAGTTCTATTGATGACATGATTTTTCATTCGATTCTTGGTTCCTTAAGTCCGATGGTGAGAGAAACGACAATTCCAATTTCTTCTGCGTCTGAAGTAACACTGCTTTTATACTCCTCACTCGATGCGCCGGTATGAACGGTTCACGTGTGCTCGTGACCGGTGGCGCAGGCTTCATCGGTTCGAATCTGGCGAATCATCTTGCCCAGGACAACGATGTCGTCGCTGTCGACGACTGTTATCTCGGCACGCCCGAGAACCTCGACGAGTCGGTGGAGTTCGTCGAGGCGAGTGTACTGGACGACGACCTGCCGACGGACGTAGACGTGGTCTTTCATCTGGCGGCGCTATCCTCGTACGCGATGCACGAGGACGACCCGACGCGTGGCGCGCGCGTCAACGTCGAGGGCTTCGTGAACACCGTCGACCAGGCCCGCCGCGACGGGTGTGAGACGGTCGTCTACGCCTCCACTTCCTCGATTTACGGCTCGCGCACCG
>CAZFOF010000082.1:0-8437 GCA_964520265.1 uncultured Halobacteriales archaeon
GCCTCCTGGTTGTTGCCGTGCTGTTTGATGATGACGCCCTCGTCGGTCAGTTCCTGTACGGTGGCGACAAACAGCGGCGACTGCTTGAGTTTCTTGTTCTCGTGAGTCAGTCGCTCCAGCTTCTGCTGGTATTTGTTGTTCTCGGCGTTTGCATCGAGGAGCTTGTCACGCATCTCCTCGTTCTGTGCTTCGAGAACCTCCAGTCGCTCCCGGAGTGCCTCTATCTTGTCCTGCTGGGACGCGCCTTCGTCGTAAGGCAGCTCGACGTCGTCCACAGTGTCACTCATTACACGTTCTTAGCATCTGCGGTAGTAAGAGGTTTCGGGTCTTGTCCATCTCTTGCACGGGCCGAAACATACCCATTGCCTGGCTGCACCGCCGCCGTAGGGGAGTTTCGGTACCGGCAACCGGATGCGCAGAGGTAATATTAAGGATTGCAAAATATTATTAGTCTGTATGCGCTGTAGATAGTTACAATGAGTACATCCGAAACGGCAGCGGCTGACGCCAGTACGGAAAACGAGTGGGAGGCGGTGCGTGACTTGCCACCGAGCGCCAAACTCGTCGCGAAGGTGCTCGAATACAACGGCACGCTTACACAGAGCCAACTCGCAGAAGAAACACTGCTCCCGCCACGGACGGTTCGGTACGCACTGAGCCGTCTCGAAGAATGCGGTGTCGTCGACTCCCGATTTTCCTTTGCCGACGCACGAAAGCGCATCTACACCCTCACTATCGAGTGATTTGACCTCTCTCACCCCACGCCGTTCACTTTCACCCCGGTGAGACAACGCATAAACACGGCCGGGTGCTATCCGGCGTACATGACACGGGTGATACACACTGGGGACACTCACCTCGGGTATCAGCAGTACCACCGTCCCGAGCGACGACAGGACTTTCTCGCAGGCTTCCAGCGCGTCGCCGAGGACGCTGTCGCCGACGACGTGGATGCAGTCGTCCACGCCGGTGACCTCTTCCACGACCGCCGGCCGACACTGCCGGATATCATGGGTGCGCTCTCCGTGCTGCGGAATCTGGACGACGCCGATATTCCGTTTCTGGCTATCGTCGGCAACCACGAGTCCAAACGCGACGCTCAGTGGCTCGACCTCTTCGAGTCGCTCGGGCTTGCGAGGCGTCTCGGCGCTGAGCCGATTACTATCGGGAATACGGCATTCTACGGACTCGACTTCGTCCCGCGGTCGAAACGCGACGACATCGAATACGACTTCGCTGACCACGACACCGAGGCCGCCGCACTCGTCTCCCATGGTCTCTTCGAGCCGTTCCCTCACGGCGACTGGGATGCAACCGAGATTCTCGAAGCCTCGCCAATCGCGTTCGACGCCCTCCTGCTCGGTGACGACCACAAACCACAGACGAAACACGTCGAAGACCCCCACGAGGCGTGGCTGACCTACTGCGGGTCGACCGAGCGTGCAAGCGCCAGCGAACGCGACGAGCGTGGCTACAATCTCGTCTCCTTCGAGGACGGTGTGGACATCCGCCGGCGCGGACTGGACACGCGGGAGTTCGTCTTCGTCGACGTCGAACTCGCCGAAGGGGAGGGAGTCGAGCGGGTTCGCCAGCAAGTCGGTCAGTACGACGTGACGGATGCGGTGGTCATCGTCAGCATCGAGGGCGAGGGTGAGCCTGTTGCACCTGCCACAATCGAGGAGTACGCGGACGACCAGGGCGCACTCGTCGCCCGCGTCACCGACCACCGGGAACTGACCGAGGAGACAGAGACGGACGTGAGCTTCGCCGACCCGGACGAGGCCGTTCGCGAGCGTATCCGCGACCTCGGACTGAGCGATGCCGCCCGTGACCTCGACGAGACCATCCGCGCGAGCAAAGTCGCCGATGCAAACGTCGCCGACACCGTCGAAGACCGCGTTTCCGACCTGGTTTCGGAGGCTGACTCGACCGCCTTCGACGCTGCAGAGGCGACGGGTGAGTCTTCCGACGAGACGACGGACGCAGACGACGGGCAGGTCACGATGGGTGATTACTCGTGAGATTCGACCGCATCAGGCTGGAGCAGTTCAAATGCTACGACGACGCAGACCTCCGCCTCGACAACGGCGTGACCGTCATCCACGGGCTGAACGGGAGTGGCAAGTCCTCCCTGCTGGAAGCGTGCTTTTTCGCGCTCTACGGGTCGAAGGCACTCGACAAGACGCTGGACGAGGTGGTGACCATCGGTGCCGAGGGTGCCGTCGTGGAACTCTGGTTTACCCACGCTGGCGAGTCGTACCACATCGAGCGCCGTCTGAGCGTCCGCAAGAACGGTACGAAGACGACGAAGGCGGTTCTCGAAGGGCCAGAGGGTACCTACGAGGGTGCACGCGCCGTCCGCAACCGCGTCACCGAACTCCTCCGGATGGACACTGAGGCCTTCGTCAATTGTGCGTACGTCCGGCAGGGAGAGGTGAACAAACTCATCAATGCATCGCCGAGCGACCGTCAGGATATGCTCGACGACCTGCTCCAACTCGGGAAACTGGAGGACTATCGCGAGCGCGCCAGTCAGGCCCGCGTGGGCGTCGGACGCGTACGCGATGACAAACAGGGAGCACTCTCTCAGATCGACGAACAAATCGAGGACAAAGAAGAGAAGAACCTCCACGACCAGCTCAACGCCCTCCAGTCGGAACTCGCGGAGGTGGCGGGGGACATCGAGCGCTTCGAGACGAATCGCGAGCAGGCACAGGAGACACTTTCCGACGCCAAATCGGTTCTCGAAGAGTACGAGGAAAAACGCGCAGAACTCGAAGAACTGGAGAGTGACATCACAGAGCTTCGCGAGAAGATTCAGACCACCGAACAGGAACGCGAAGCGCTGGCAGAGCAACTCAGCGAGGTTCGCGACGCACTCCAGACAGCGACCGACCGACGGGATGCACTGCTCTCCGAGGCCGATATCGAGGAAGCAAATGCTGAGACCGTCGAGTCGAAAATCGAAGCTATCGAGGACGACATCGAGGAGGTACGCGAGCGCATCACGGAGTTGAGCGTCGAGAAGAAAGAACACGACGGGGACGCAGAGACTGCCGAACAGCGCGCTGAAGAACTGGAAACCGAGGCCGAACAGAAGCGCGATGAGGCGACGACGCTCGAAGCGGAGGTTGCCGATGGCCGTGACCTCCTGACAGAGAAACGCGAGCAACTGGCGGAACTGGCCGACAGCATCGAGTCTCACCGCGAGACGTTCGCCGATGCACCGGTCGCAGCGGGTGAGGCGGCGGACTACCGTGAAACCGTCGCCGAGGAACTGGGCGACGTGCGCGAACAGCGCGCGGAGACCGAAGCAGAACTGGCCAACGCAGAGGAACGCCTCGCAGAGGCCGAGGAGTTACTCGACGCCGGCAAATGTCCGGAGTGTGGGCAACCCGTCGAGGACTCGCCACACGTCGACACCATCGCCGAGAAACGCGAGACTGTCGAGGAACTGTCCGCGGAGGTAGAGCGCCTCCGCGAAGAGGAAAGTCGACTCACCGAGAAACGACAGCGAGCAGACGACCTGGTTGATGCGGAATCGACAATCGAACGGCTGGCGAACGACCGACAGAACGTCAGTCAACTCATCGAGGAGAAGGAATCGACACTCGAGGAGAAAGCAGAGCAGGTCGAACAACTCCGCGAGGAGGCCGACCAACTGACGGCAGACGCCGAGGAAAAACGCGAGCAGGCAGCGACAGCACGCGAACAGGCAAGCGAGTGCAAGCAGGAGATAGCCGAGTGCAACCAGGAGACTGCGGCGCTGTCAGAACAGGTCGACCGTCTCGAAGACCTCGCAGAGACAATCGAGACGATTGCCAACCACGAGGAGACAATCGAAGACCTCAGAGAGTCGCGTGCGGAGAAGGAGACGTTGAACGACGAACGGCGCGACCACCTCGCCGACAAACGCGAGCGCCGCAGTACTCTCGAAGATGAGTTCGACGACGACCGCATCGAAGAGGCTCGGGGCGAGAAAGAGCGTGCGGCGGAGTACCTCCAGAAAGTCGAGGGAAAACTGGACGATCTGCGCGAGACACAGGACACGCTCCAGAATAATATCGGCGCTATCGAGAACGAAATCGAGGCACTGGAGACGTTACGCGAGCGTCGCGAGGACGTCGCCGCCGCAGTCGAGCGACTCGACTCCCTCTACGAGGAGGCGGCCCAGTTACAGGAGATGTACGGACAGCTCCGTGCGGAACTGCGCCAGCGCAACGTCGAGACGCTCGAACGGATGCTCAACGAAACTTTCGAGTTGGTCTACGAGAACGACTCCTACTCCCGCATCGAACTCGACGGCGAGTACCGACTCACAGTGTATCAGAAAGACGGCGAAACACTCGACCCCGACCAGTTGTCGGGTGGTGAGCGGGCGCTGTTCAATCTGAGTCTCCGGTGTGCCATCTATCGACTACTGGCGGAGGGCATCGAGGGGTCGGCACCGATGCCGCCGCTGATACTCGACGAACCGACCGTGTTCCTCGACTCGGGACACGTTTCGCAGTTGGTGGCGCTGGTCGAGGAGATGCGTGACATGGGCGTCGAGCAGATTCTCCTCGTCAGCCACGACGAGGAACTGGTCGGGGCGGCTGACGACCTGGTGCGGGTTCGCAAGAACGCGACGACGAACCGGTCGACGGTCGAACGCGCCGACACCGCGGATGCCGACATACTCGCAGAGGCTGCAGACGACTGATACGGATTGCTGTAACTGTTTTTCGGGACGACTGCACGCATTCGTGCGGTCAGTCCGGTACTGACGTACAGCAGTCCGTATGAGAGAACGCGGCTATTCGCTCAACGCTTCGAGCGCATCGCGTGCGGTGTCGGTCGTGTCGTACCCGCGACGTGTGTCGACGGTCGCTTCCTCGATTAACCCGGCGGCGCGCAACTCCGCGAGCAGGCCGTGGAGGTCACTTTCACAGAGGTCGTAAGCGTCGAGTAACAGACGGACGCCGACCGGGCCGCGCCGGTCGATTTCGAGCAACAGTCCCAGTGCTTCCTCTGTCGGGACGGCGGTGAGCACGCGCCGAATCTCGCTGGGCACCACCGTCGTTGCGGTGACAAGCGGTGACTCGCCGTCGACCGTTTCGAGCGTGTGGTTGGGGAGGTGTCGCTGTTCGCCGGAGACCGGGTCGCGGACGAGACTCGATTCGGCCGACTCCTTGAGAAGTAGATAGCGGGTTCCGTTTTCGTCCCGAACAGTACGCATACTAATCAGTTGGTCGGGCGGTCGGTTAGCCGTTCTGGTCGTCGTGGAGTGACTCCTTGACGGTTCGATACCGGTAGAGGCCGTAGGCCGTCACGATGATACCGACAAGAAACAACTGCAACCCAAGTTCGGTGTTCTCCTGAAAGAGGAACAACATCCCGCCGACGCTGACTGCGAGAATCGCGATGTTGAAGGTGGCAACAAGCGACCAGAATTGAGTATGCACCTTGGGGCTGATGTCGTCTGGCGACGGCGCTTCCGGGATTTCGGGCTCGATATCGAAGCGCTCGTCCACCTCCGGTTCCTTGTACTTGTCGTCGAGGAACTCGCTCTCGTCCCACTTTCTGGTCGCCGGATCCGGTTCCTCGTCTGTCTCCTCGCTGCCGTCGGACACACCCGGAGTTCGCTGCCGAACACAAAAGGGCATTCGGTCGCGATTATGCCATCTCTTCGAGGTGTACCGCTGATGCCGACTGCACCCACGCGAGTGGGTTCTCCGTATCGTAAAATACGATGCCGTCACCTGTCTCGTATGTGCCGACGGCGTCTATCGGTTCAGCATCGTCAGATCTGACGGTTACTTCCACGTCGCTGCGCCCATCTTCACCATCGGTGCCTTCAGTCATCTACGAACTTTGGTATGACACCGCATGACAAATACTTTCCGGCAGATCAGGTAACAGGTTCCCCATTCGACGGGGCAAATCTGTCATTCGCGGGGCGACGACCGGGATACTTTAGGCAGCGGCCGAGAAGAATCTGGGTATCATGGGCCAGTTCGAACTCGGGGACTTCGAGGAGGGTTCACCGGAGACTCGTCCGGCCGACGAAGCGGCGGCCGTCGCCGGCGAGGAAGACTCCGACGCCGTCCACGTCGACCCGACCGACCAGATGTTCCCCGACACGGACGAGACTGTCGAGATGGCCGTTACGCAGGTCGATTACACCGTCGAGGGGTACGGTGACGACGAGTATCCCATCATCCACGTCTTCGGACGAACCGAAGACCAGTCGCTCGTGCACGCGCGCATCCACGAGTTCAAACCCTACTTCTACGCCCCGGCGGCGAACGTCGACGACGAACGCATCAGCGACTACGACAGACTCACCGACTACGAGGAATCCGACGCAGACGGTGAGCCGTACGAATCCATCCGCGGCGAGAAATTGGTCAAAATCTTCGGACAGACGCCACGTGACGTGGGGCAGATACGCGAGGAGTTCGACCACTACGAGGCGGACATCCTCTTCCCGAACCGCCTGCTCATCGACAAGGACATCAAAAGCGGCGTGCGCGTCCCCGAACGCCGCACGTCCGACGGGACGATCCGCATCCCCCACCAGGAGATAGAGGCCGTGGAATCAGACGCCACTCCGAGAATACACACGTTCGACATCGAGGTCGACGACCGGCGAGGGTTCCCCGAAGACGGAGAAGAGCCGATCGTCTGTCTGACCACTCACGATTCCTACAACGATCAGTACGTCAACTGGCTCTATCAGTCGTCCGATGGGGTCGACGGCCCGCGCGCACTGGAGGAGTACGAACCCATCCAAGACGACTTCGAGGCCGACGTCCGCGTCTTCGAGGAAGAAGAAGCGATGCTCGAAGCCTACGTCGACTACATCGACGAGAAGACCGACCCCGATATTTTCACCGGCTGGAACTGCTTACCTGCGGATACCGAGCTTCTGATGGCAGACGGCTCGGACCGGCAGATCCGAGACGTGGACGTCGGTGATACGGTAGTCGGAAACAGCGGTCAGCAGCCGACCGTTGCCGAGGTCACGAACAAGTGGGAGAGTGAAGCCGAGATATTCGAATTCGAACTGGCAGACAGTGCGTCCCTTCGGACCTCTGGAGACCACAGGATACTGGTCGGTGACGACGACGCTGTCGACTGGAAAGACGGACGGGACGTGGAACCGGGCGACTACGTTTTGAAGCCCAGGAAGCTTCGGGTTGAGAACGAAACCGTCCCGACGTTGGCGGATCTAACTCCGCTGGACGTCCAGCGGTTCGCAGAAAAATCGACAGTCAAGGAGTTCAAGTCGGAACTTCCGTACGGAACAGTGACGCAACTCGCAGAGCGATTCGACGTTGCAACGGGGACGCTTCACCACCCAGAGACGGACGTCTGGACGCCCGAACGGTGTCGAGTCGCAGCTGATGAGTACGGCGTGCCGTTCCCAGACGGCGGTCGCGAGTACCGTCGAACCCGACTGGATCTCGATCGAGAACTCACCGAACGGGAGGCCTACCTCGCGGGTCTGGTCCTTACTGACGGGACGATATCGCCAGACGACGGGATCCGGTTTTACAATACCCGCGAAGAACTCCACGAGCAGTTCCCCGGTGACAACCATCTTGAACCGGACGGGAAAGGGTGTTACAAACAGAACGTTCTCGATTACGCCAGAGCGTACGCGTTCAACGGGCTCGGCATCCCGTTCGGGGACAAAAACGAGGGGGAAGTGGACCTTTCTGCAGTCTACGAGCTGCCAGAATCGCACATCGCGAACTTCATGGCCGGCGTGATCGACGGTGACGGGAACGTCTCCTCGTGTGTCACTGTCGCCGCCGAAAACCGTTCTATCGGAAGATGGTACGTGAAACTGTTCCGCCGTCTCGGGATCTACGCAGAGAGGCGGGACAACGTCGTCCGGATCCCCAGTTCCGAGCGTGAAACCGGCCGGCTTAGGGAAACCGTCCACCCACACATGAGTCACTCGAAAAAATCGGCGCAACTCGTCGAGTTCGAAGGCGGAAAGAGTGGCCGCTCGGAGAACATTCCGTTCGCACTGTTCGAGGCCGAACGTGGAAGTGACGAGCGGCGGATCGGACGGGACAAACACCGACGCGGAATCAATCTCAAGCGCCATGAGACGGACCTCGAAGCGTGGGAGGAGTACGTGTTCGTCGAAGTTACAGACGTCAGCACGACCGGACCCGAGACGACGTACGATATCGAGACGACGACGCACAACTTCGTCGCCGATGACTGTCTCGTTCACAACTGCGACGACTTCGACGCCCCCTATCTGCTCGACCGGATGGAGCAGTTACAGAGTTCGAGCCACGATTACGACCTAGACATCGACCGCCTCTCGCGTGTCGACGAAGTCTGGCGCTCGGACTGGAACGGCCCCGACATCAAGGGCCGGGTCGTGTTCGACCTGCTGCGGGCATACAAGGCGACGCAGTTCTCCGAACTCGAA
>CAZFOF010000083.1:0-8419 GCA_964520265.1 uncultured Halobacteriales archaeon
TACGTCGTCCACGAGGGCGCGACGGCACTCCACCACCACGACAAACTCGAGATGTGGCTCCCGCCCGGCGGCCACGTCGACCGCGACGAACTGCCCCACGAGGCCGCACTCCGCGAGGTTCGCGAAGAACTTGGACTCGACCCCACCCTCGTTGCACCCCAGGAAGACATCGAGTCCCCGACGGTCGAATCGCTTCCCGAACCCCAGCATTTCCTGCTCGAAGACATCAACGTCTCTGCGGCGGGTGTCGGCCACCAGCACATCGACTTCATCTACTACGGAGCAGCGGAAAGTCGCGACATCACACCCACCGCCGGCGAACAGCCAGCCGACGACTGGGAGTGGTTCACGCCGGCGAAACTGCAGGACAACGCAGAACGGCTCGAATCCGATGTCGTGGAAATCGGCCAGCGTGCCATCGAGACGGTGTCAAAACAGCAATAACTCAGCAGTCAAACGTAGCCGTATGACGACTGGAGCCGAGACAGTCGAGTTCCTGGCGCGAACGCACACCAGAGTTCGGATACTCGACGTACTCAGAGACGCGGACGGGATGACGAGAAACGAGTTCAGGGAGCGTCTGGACGCCTCACGAACGACTATCCAGCGAAATCTCGAAACGCTGACCGACCGCGGCATCCTCCGTCAACCGGGACGGGAATACGTTCTCACAGCACACGGCACCCACCTCGCGACGGAGTTTCTGACACTGCTGGATACGGCAGCGACTATCGAGCGATTCCAGCCGTTTCTTCGCTGTCTGGACGGCAACGCGGCCGATTTCGACATGGACGCACTCGAAGATGCGGAACTGTTCACGCCGGAAGACGGTGACCCCTACAACATGATAAACAGACATATCGAATTGCTCGGGCAGACCGACGAGGGCACAGCAGTGCTGCCACTGACTGGGTTGCACGCAGCAGAGACAGCCCGCGACCGGGTCATCGAAAGCGGGGCACAGTTCGAAGTCGTAGCCGCACCCGCTGCCGTCGACACGTACCAGTCCGCCCCCCAGTACCAGGAACTCAGCCAGGAGCTGGTCGACGCCTCCGGGTGGGAACTCTACGAGTACGAGGGTACCCTTCCCTGTGGAATCTGTGTCTTCGACGGAACGGTACAGTTGTTGGTCGCCGAGGATGGCCAACCCCGTGCGATGGTGGAGTCGACAAACGAAAAACTGCGCCAGTGGGCTGAAGCGAAACACGAACACTACAGGGAACAGGCGACTCGAGTGATGTGACCCCTGACTGTGCACGCCGTGCACAGCGAACAGGGGGTAGCATAATGCCCCCAGCGGCAGTGAGTATCATGCAAATGGACTCAGTTGCAAGCGAAAAGAGAGACTGTGAACACGTTGGCCGCGGGACGAGTCGCCGGTCGCCACCGGACAGCGACGAGGGGCTACAATGACGTGCATCCACTGTGGTGAGTGTCCCATCGCGATGGAGTACACCTTCCGGTGTGACCACGAGACGCGCGCACCAGCGGTAATCGACATCCACGTCTGTCTGGAGTGTCTGCAGGAACTGCGCGCCCAGCCAGATATGGAACTGATCGAGTCGTCCTCGACGCTCGTCGCCGAGTAGCGACACGCCCCGCTCTCAGGCGGAGTTGCCGGCAACAAGAGACTCGATGTACTGTGTGACGTGGTCGTCCATCCGGCGTTTGAAGCCGTGCTGACGGGCCAATCGGTCGAGTTCTCGCGAGACGAGACTGCCGTACTGGACGGCCTTTTTCTCACGGAAGACGACCGGGTCGGGGAGCCAGTTCCGAACAGCACGACGCAACGCCCACTTTCGCTCACCGCGGTCGGTGACGAGCAACGCCCCTGGAAGCGACAGCGCCGCACGAACTACCCGGTCGTGCAACAGCGGTGCGACGGGTTCGACACCGGCAGCCCGCAGCGCCAGCACGTCCCGCTCCAGTTGTGCGGGCAGTGTCTGTAACACCTCGCGGCGTGCCCCACGGACGGTGTCAGCCTCGACACGGGGGTCGTCCGGTGCGCGGGCGACCTTCGCGTAGCCGCCGAACAGTTCGTCTGCGCCCTGCCCAACGGCGAGACGGTCGAAGCCGTCGGCGCTGGCGGCCTCAGCGACCAGAAAGAGCGGGAGTGCAATCTGAATGTCCATCGCGTTCGTGCGCCCGAGCGCGGCGACGAGTCGCGGAACGGCGTCTTCGAGTGCGTCGTGGTCGAGTTCGACGACGCGCACGTGCCGGTCGAGTGCTGCTGCGGCCGACCGGGCGGCCTCGACGTCGTGGCTTCCGGGAAAACCAACGGTGTAGAGCGGTGCATCGAGCCGCGCGGCCAGCACCGCCGAATCGACGCCACCCGAGAACGCGACTGCCAGTCCGTCGGTCGAGACGTTCGTGACGGTTCGGTCGAGTGCGCTGCGGACGGCAGCAATAGCCCTCTCGTGGTCGGCCGCCGGTGCCGGGTCGGGGAGCGTCCAGACGCGGGTGTCACCGTCGGCACCGCGAGTGTGTCCGGGCGGAACAGCGACGGGGTCGTCGAGCGTGGTCGGGTCGTGACTCCACGGCCGACGCCGCCCCGACTCGGAAAACAGCGGCTGGCGACCGAGGACATCTCTCACGAGACAGTCAGCAACTTCGCCGGCGAAACCGCGGGTGCCGGGCAACGGGTCAGCCTCGGCCAGCGCACGCCGAACGAGCGCCGCGTCGGTGCCAGTGATGGCGGTCATTCCAGCAGACTGCGAAGACGGGAGGTAAAGCGGCGTTTCGCACCGCCGGCGGCCTGCCGGAAACTGATATGCCAGGGCGTCCGTCGGCCTTCGACGGTGGTTCTCCCGTCGACGATGGCGTCGAGAATCGCATCGACGGTGCGTTCGCTGGTGTCGACGTTCGTGATGGCACGGCCGACCATCTCGCTGATGTGGGCGTCACTGCCAGCTGTCATCGGCATCCCCGTGCGGCGGGCGAAGCGTTCGGCCTGGCGGTTCGCACGGCCGGTCAACAGACGGGAGTTGTACACTTCGATGGCGTCGGCGCTTGCCAGTTCCGACTGTGAGATGTTCGCGAGGACACCGCTTCTGGACTCCTGAAAAGGGTGGGGGACAACGGCGATACCGCCCAGGTCGTGGATGCGGTCGACCGTCTCCGAAAACGAGAGGCCGGTCGAAACCAGTTCCCTGATGCCGAGTGCGAGGACGTGTCCGGCGTCACTTGTCACCTCCATGCCAGGAATGCCGACGAGGCCGTAGTCGTCGGCGCTCGCGGCAGCGTCGAGACTTGCCTCGATTTCGTCGTGGTCGGTCACTGCAAGTCCGTCGAGCCCGACGGCGGCGGCTCGTTCGAGGAGTTTGTCGACGGGGTCGCGGCCGTCGTAGGACAGCGACGAATGTGTGTGGAGCTCGACCGAAAGCACACGCGAAAGTAACAGGTGAACCGAGAAAAACGCCCCGGTCTCAGTCACGCGAGAGGCGACTCCAAGATAGTACCACTCACTGCCATCCGTCCGGAAGGTTCTCAGCGTGCTCACAGAGAAGACCCAGCAGTGGTTCGATTTCGTCCCACTGTGGCCCGCGTTCGAGCGTTCCAGCCGCTCGATTCCTGGTGATGTACCCCTTCTCGTCCAGCCTCGGGAGGTGGTTGTGGATCAGTTGTGTCTCGACGTTTGTCTCGCTATTTTCAGCCTTTTCGATAGTTTCGACTGCCCACCCCACATCCCGTGAGGTATCGTCGGCATCTGGATTATTGTCGCGTAGCGCGACCAACAGCCGGCGACGATATCTATGACCGAGGGCATCGACTGCACGGTCGAACTCACACTCAGACCCCATATTACAGGGGCATATCACCCCATGATAATAAAGCATGATGTGTGAGACAGGTTAGCTATGTCATAGGAAGGAATTACCAGATTGTGCCACAGAGGACGGTCATCGCTCGTACTCTCGGCGATAATCCCACGAAAAATTTCGGTACTCCGTCATGCCGAAAATCTGTACAAAGATAGAACCAACAGTGTCAGTGGTGACCTCTCGTCACGGAAAGTGCCAGCGGTCTCATACTGTTGGCTATAATTTCGTGAACGATTTTGGCACCCTGTTGTGCCAAATCTGTTCACGTACGTATAGCCGGGAGTATCAGTACATCGGCCCGTCGTTGTTCGACCCGTCGAAGTCAGGGTCGTAGATATCCTCGTCGGCGTCGCCTTTCACGTCGATTTCGGCAAGCAGCCCCTTGTGTCGGACGCGAGAGAGTGCGTGGTCGACCAGTTTGATGCGCTCGGGCACTTCCATCTCCATCTCGCCGATCATACAGCTTCCCGGGGGCACTTTCATCGTCTGGATGTTGCGCTCAGCATAGCCTTCGAAGTCGCCGTCCTCGGGCAGGCCGCCGTCGCGGTAAGCCCGACTCCAGACGTTCCCGATGGGGTGGAAATTGCTGGACAGATTCGGGCCGCCACAGACCATGAACACGCGGACAGTCTCGCCGACTTCGGCCGTCATCGGGCCCTCGTTGGCCGCGGCCCACGCATATTTCCCCCCGTTGAACAGCACGTAGTTTGGATTCTCCGCGACCATGGAGTCCATGTCGTGCTTGTGATGGCCCTCGGTGCCGTTCTCCGTGTCAGTGTAGAGTTCGTGCTGGCCGATGTAGAACTCCCTGTCGACCTCCGGTAGTCCACCTTCGGGTTCGACCAGAATCATCCCGAACATCCCGGCAGAGATGTGATAGTCCAACCGGGGCACTGCACAGTGGTAGATGAACGCACCGGGATACCGCGCCTGGAAGCGCATCTTATTTTTGCTGCCAGGCGACGCGGTGGTCGCGACCGCACCCCCACCCGTCCCGTAGACCGCGTGCAAGTCGACGTTGTGGGGCATGATATTCTCCGGAAGATTGTCGAGGGTGAGTTCGACCGTGTCACCCTGCCGGACACGTAACATCGGCCCGGGAACCTGCCCGTCGAACGTGAGGAACTTGTAGGTCACGCCCGGTTCGATTTCGGCGGTCTGTTCCTCGACCGTAAGTGTGACCTGATGAGTCGTCGGTTCGTCACGGTCGATGGGGTCGGGCATCTCCGTGGGGTCGGCAACGATACTGCCGACATCTGTCTGCCCGGGACCGGGTTCGGATTGGGTGTCGCGAGCAGTCGTGGTCTCGTCACTCTCCTGTGGTGCGGAATCTGCACAACCTGCAATCGTCGCCGCGCCGCTGACTCCAACCGCCTCCAGGAGCCGCCGGCGCGAAATATCGAACATTGGTTGTCACCTCTCCGGTTACAAGTACCCCACCAGAGCACATAACCAAAGAGAGAATTCCCACCTGCCGGGGAGGGGGACGAACGTGTTCGCGCCCCATTTATAATCGGGCGGTGTTGGGGATGTTCATAAATAATCGGATTTATCAGCACTGGCAGCACTACTGTGAGACATGAGCGAGAAGATTCGAGAGACGAGCTGTTCCCGTCGGACACTGCTGAAAGCGGGGACAGGAGCGGTGGCTGCCACGGCGACCGGAGCGACCGGTACCGCGATGGCACAGTCCGACCAGACGTACGACGGGTATCTCGACAACGCTGGCAACTACGATGGGACGACGGTCGATTTGACGGGCAGGGAGTCGGTCACTATCGACGTCGGGGCCGGAAACGGGCTGCAGTTCGCTCCGCCGGCAGTGCAGGTCGACCCGGGCACGACAGTGACCTGGGAGTGGACGGGCAACGGCGGCGCACACAACGTCGTCGCCGAAGACGACTCCTTCCGGAGCGGTGACACCGTCGCGGACGAAGGCACGACCTTCGAACAGACACTCGACGAAGAGGGCGTCGTCAAGTACTACTGCAACCCACACCAGGCCGGTGGGATGAAAGGCGTCGTCGCTGTCGGTGACACCGCGGAGGGACAGGTCGAAACCCCGAGTGGGGGCGGTGACGGTGGAGACGGAGACGGAGCCAGCGGCGACGGCGGCGGCAGCGAGGAGCCACAGCCGGACTTCGGTGGCTACCTCGACGACGCGAACAATTTCGATGGCTCCGTGATGGACGCCCGCGGACAGTCGTCGGTAACCGTCGACGTAGGTGCAGGAAACGGCTTTGCGTTCGGCCCTGCGGCGGTTCACGTCGACGCCGGGACGACAGTGACCTGGGAATGGACGGGCAACGGCGGACTCCACAACGTCGTCGCCGTCGACGAGTCCTTCCGGAGCGGCGACACCGTCGAAGAAGCGGGCACGACCTTCGAGCAGACCTTCGAGGAAGACGGCATCAACACCTACTACTGCAATCCACACGAGGCCGCCGGGATGAAAGGCGCAGTCGTCGTCGGCGACGAGTTCGCAACACAGGGCGGCGACGGCGGGAGCGGGGGCGGTGGCGACGGCGGCGAGAGCGGTGGCGGCGACAGCGGTGGCGGCGGTGACGGCGGAGCGGAAGCCGCAAACCAGCTCGCACTCCAGACGCTCGCTGCGATGCTCGCGCTCGGACTGCTCTCACCGATTATCTTCGTGCTGATTGCACGAAACAAGTTACGAGGCACCCAGTCCTGATACGGACTGCTGTACGTCAGTGCCGGACTGACTGCACGAAGGCGTGCGGTCGTCCCGGAAAACCGTTACAGCAATCCGTATGAGAGGGTTCTGGCCAGCAATGATGTCTTCGAGACAGGTTCGAGACAGGCTCTGTGTCGGAGACATTATAACTGTGCCGTGGAAATGCCCGACAGAGATGGTCCGTGACCCGTTCGCCGACGAGGGCGCTCCTGACCTGCAAGCCCTCCTCGACGCGCTGGACGACCCGGATTGTCGGGCAATCGTGCGGGCCCTGGAGGAACCGATGACCGCCGACAAAATCTCCGAGGTTGCAGATGTTCCGCTGTCGACGACCTATCGGAAACTCGACCTCCTGACGGAGGCGTCACTTCTCGAAGAGAGCACGGAGATTCGCCCCGACGGACAACACGCCAGTCGATACTCGGTCGCGTTCGAAGAGGTCGTCATCGGGCTTGCAGACTCACGGGAGTTCGATGTCGAGGTAACGCGGCGTCCACGGACTGCGGACGAGCGGCTAGCCGACCTCTGGTCGGAGGTGCGTAAAGAAACATGAGTCCTCACGCAATCACAGTGCCGACAGCAATCGTGGTGATGAAGACGCTGACGCTCATCCTGGGCGGGGCCATCACGTATCTGGCCCACAAAGCATACCGACGAACGAGAGCGCGTCCGTTACGCTTTCTCTCGTTTGGCTTTGGAATTGTCACACTTGGGTCACTTCTAGCGGGTGTCATCGACCTGGTGTTGCAGATGGATCTGCGCGTCGGATTGCTGGTCGAGAGTGTCCTCGTTACGATTGGCTTCGGCATAATCATCTATTCGCTGTACGCCTCGTGATTCTCACCGCGTAGAAATACGCGGCGGTATATATGTACAAGCGGAGGAAAACTTAAGTTGGACAATGAGTCAGGAAACGGCTGTGGTCCTCGTCGCAGCCAAAACAGCGACCGTCGCTTTCGGTGGCGCGCTGACGTTCCTGGCGCTTCGGGCCTACCGGCGCACGAGGTCGAACGCACTTCGTGCGCTGGCGGTCGGGATTGGACTGTTGACCGGAGGTGCACTCGTCGGCGGTGTGCTCCACCAGTTCATCGGCCTCTCGCTGGGTCTGAGCGTCACGGTACAGAGCGTCTGTACCGCTGTCGGTTTTGCCATCATGACGTACTCGCTGTTCACTGACGTCAGAGACAATCAAACCCGAACAACCTCGGGAGCGCGTACTGGCGATTGAGGACCTCACGGCAGCGTACGAACGGACGGTGAACACGGCAACGTCACGGGCGTTTGCCCCACACTGTAACAGGTTCCGACCCCCGTCAGTTTAACAGTCGTGTCTCACCCAGTATTGGGTATGAAAATCTACACTGGACGCGGTGACGAGGGACTGACCGACCTGCGGAACATGGAGCGCGTATCGAAGGCGAGTGGCCGCATCGAGGCCTATGGCACCGTCGACGAGGTGAACGCACTCGTCGGTGTCGTCCGCCCGACCGGGTACGACGACATCGACGAGACACTCCAGGAGATTCAAAACCACCTCCACATCGTCCAGGCCGACTTTGCCAACCCCGAACCGGACGACGACGACCCGGTCATCGAGGACGAACACGTCGAGGAACTCGAAGACCAGATCGACGAGTGGGAAGAAGAACTCGACCCGCTGGAGGATTTTCTCCTGCCGAGTGGCTCGGATCCGGGAGCAAATCTCCATCACGCACGGGCGGTCTGTCGGCGCGCAGAACGCCGGGCCGTCGGCTTCGCCTCCGAGGAAGCCGCGGTCAACGACACCGCAGTCGTCTACCTGAACCGACTCTCGGACGCACTGTTCACCGTCGCGCGCGTCGTCAACAAACGCGAGGGCGTCCCCGAGGAGAGTCCGACCTACTGACCGGCGGTTGTCGACCCC
>CAZFOF010000084.1:0-8408 GCA_964520265.1 uncultured Halobacteriales archaeon
ATCATCGCGGAGACCGTCAAGGGCATCTCGGAAACGATTACCCAGCCCAGCCTCATCAACCTCGACTACGCCGACATGACCGCCATCATGAACCAGGGCGGCGTCGCGGTGATGCTCGTCGGTGAGACACAGGACAAAAACAAGACAGAGGAGGTCGTCAAAGATGCGATGAACCACCCGCTGCTGGACGTGGACTACCGCGGTGCCAGCGGCGGTCTGGTACACATCACCGGCGGCCCCGACCTCACCTTGCAGGAGGCCGAGGGCATCGCCCAGAACATCACCGACCGACTGGAAGCCGACGCGAACGTCATCTGGGGCGCGCGCATCCAGCAGGAGTACAAGGGCAAGGTGCGCGTCATGGCAATCATGACCGGCGTCCAGAGCGCACAGGTGCTCGGTCCGACCACGCAGAAACAGGCCAACAAATCTCGCCAGGCAATCGAAAGCGTCGACGACGAGTCGTTCGACGCTGCCGACAACTTCCAGCAGGAGGGCCGCGAGTTCAGCAAAACCGATGGCGGCCACCAGGAAGTCGAACAGAACAACGGACTCGACGTTATCCGAACCGACTGAGAGTCGTCTGCACCGGTCTTCCGGTGACATACCCCCGGGGTAACGTCGCCTGAGACCGCTCGGTTTCTTTCGACACGTCACGAACAGCGCTGCCTCTCAAACACCCACACAGTCAGGAGAGCGCGTCCAGAAGTCCGCACTTCCGACAGACGTCTCTCCGCGTCGGGCCGCCACAGCGTTCGCACTCACGGTACTCTTCCTGCTCGCCACCGCGAGTGTTCTCAGCCGCCATGGCCGCGAGTTCCTCGTAGCCGGCCATGATGGAGTGACGCGTGCCCGGATGGTTCTCCTCCAGTCGGTACAGCAGGTCTTGAATCTCGCCGCGATAGGCACCCTCCGCGTGGGGACACTCGGTGACGTGTGCTGGCAACTCACGCAGGTGTGCATAGAGTGCAACCTCCTTCTCTGGCACGTCTCGCAAGGGTTTCCCTCGTGGGATGAATTCCTCACTGTCGCCGCGCGCCCGCCCCTCGCCGTCCTCGAACGCGCCGAGACTGGCGTCGAAATGATTTGCCATTTTGCTGATATCGCCTTCGAGAAAATTCATGAGCGCAGTCTCGGCTTCGTCGTCAAGATTATGACCGGTCAGAAGTTTGTCAGCACCGAGGTCGTCTGCATAGCGGGAGAGGACGTCCCGGCGGAACACCCCACAGTATGCACACGCTGACATATCGTGTGGGTCGTCTTCGACGACCTCGTCCATCCGGATATCGAACTCCTCGTCATAGGCGACAATTTCGTGGTGGATGTCGAGGTCGGCAGTGAGTTGCTCACAGGCCTCCAAGCTCTCGTCGCGGTAGCCCTCGATGCCCTCGTGAATCGAGAGGGCGATGAGTTCGACACGGGGGTCGCGACCGAACGTGTCTGCGAGAATCTCCGTCAACACGACACTGTCTTTCCCGCCGGAGAGGCCGATAACCCAGGTCTCGGGCGACTCGGGCGTCGCCGACTCGGGGAGAAGCGCGTCGTCACGAATGCGTTTGCGGACACGCCGTTCGACGGAACGACAGAAGTGCTCCTCGCAGAGATGCAGGCCGGAGTAGGCTGCGTGCATCACGGCCTGTTGGTCGCACTTGTCACAGTCCATTGCGACGACCTAGCCCACAGAGAGAGTTGACCGTTTCGTCTCCCAGCGCGCAACCGACCAACTTATTGTAAATGCTACCGAGAAAACAGATATGTCCAGTCAGGGTGCCCAAGCACACACAGAGACAGGTCTCGGATGCGTCGGGAGCGTCTCCCTGGAGACGGTGAATCCGCTGAGTTGGATGGTCGGCGAGCGCCTCACAGAGAGAGACGACCGCACCGAGTTGCACAGCCAGTGGAAACGAAAAGAGGGTCGACAGCAGATTACAGTGTTCGACGTGACCGAACAGACGTCACTCATTCGCTGTCGGTCACCCGTCGGCCGCAAGCGCTACTTCGGAACGACGACCACCTGGGCGCGCCGACTCTGCGAGCAACTGGCAGTCTCAGCAGAGTGGCATCGCAAAGACGAGAAGTGAAACGGATTTGAGGAGCCGCCACCTATCGGTGGCAATGAGCGATTGGGAACGCGAGCGAGCCATCGACCGCGTCGAGGAACTTGTCGACACCGTCGTGACCGAGACGATGCCCGTACCTGTCCGTGAGGTCTGGGTCTTCGGCGACGTGGCGCTGGGACTCGACCCCGTCGAGCGCATCGACGTCTACCTCACCAAAGACCTGCTTTTCCACGGTGACGCAGACCGCGAGGAGGAGTTCATCGAGTCCCACGGTGTCCAGGGCGTCGGCAAGACCGTTCGTGCCGAGTGGGCCGAGCAGAACCCCGACGCTCTCAGAGCTAACCGCAACGGCCACGCCGCTCCAGAGAAGTGTCTGGCCGCACACCTCGTCGACGATGACGAGCCCATCCACCTGGAGGTCTGTAACGCCTCCTTCGAGGACAACGTCACACAGCGGCTGAAAGGCGCGATGGCCCGCGAGAACTACACGGAGATTCTCGACCCGCGTGGGGCCTGCCTCTGGCTCGATGACGACACGCCCGGAGGGCAACGCTCCGAGGAAGCCTTCGAAAAGTTGCGTGCCGGTGAGTACGTCTTCCCGACACTCTCTGGTGCACTGGAGATGCTCGGCGTCGACGACGACGAAGCGACCCGAGCGGCCGACGCCATCCAGCAGTTCCGCGAGCAACAGGACGGCGCGTCCGTTCGCGGTGACGTCGTCTAGGAGAGATGTCCCGTGTGGAACCTTCTCTAGGTAAATTAACGGCCCCAGTATTGCGGGGGTAGATGGTTGTCGAAAGAACAGAAAGTACGGATGATGACTATCGCGACAGACGTAACCGAACTCATCGGCGACACACCGCTTGTCAGACTGGACACGTTCGCACCGAATCTCGTGGCGAAACTCGAATTTTTCAACCCCGCAAACTCGGTCAAAGACCGCATCGGGACGGCGATGCTCGACCACGCCGAAGAGGCTGGTCGCGTCGACGAGGAGACGACTATCATCGAGCCCACGAGTGGGAACACCGGTATCGGCCTCGCCGCGGCAGCTGCCGCCCGGGGGTACGACCTCGTGCTCGTGATGCCGGACTCGATGAGCGAGGAACGGCGGACGCTGCTGTCGGCACTCGGAGCCGAAGTTGTCCTCACCGAAGGCGACAACGGGATGGACGGCGCAATCGAGTACGCGGCGACGCTGGCTGAGGAACTCGACAACTCCTTTGTCCCACAGCAGTTCAAAAACGAGGCGAATCCAGCCATCCACCGGGAGACGACCGGCCCGGAAATCTGGGACGCGACAGACGGCGAGGTCGACGCAGTCGTCGCCGGCGTCGGTACCGGCGGAACCATCACCGGCGTCTCGGAGTACCTCAAAGAAGACGTCGGCGCAGACGTTCGCTCGATTGCAGTCGAACCCGAGAACTCGGCAGTCCTCTCGGGTGAGGAAGCCGGGTCACACTCCCTCCAGGGAATCGGTGCCGGCTTCGTGCCCGACATTCTCCGGACGGAGTTGCTCGACGACGCGATTCCGGTCGCTCGCGAGACGGCCGCCGAACGCTCGCGCGAACTCGCAGAAGGAGAGGGCGTCTTCGCGGGTATCTCGGCCGGTGCCGCCGTCGAAGCGGGACAGCAGGTCGCCAAGGAGAACCCCGACGACCTCGTGGTCGCGGTCATCCCAGACTTCGGCGAGCGCTACCTCTCGACTGACCTCTACGAACCGGAGGCCACGCACGTCAGCGAGATGGACGCCGAACGCCTCGCCGAGACCCTCGAAGAGCAGTTGGCTGCACCGTCAGCCGACTAATCGACCAACCCGACGGTGACGAAAAACGGGACGACCTCCGACTGGCGGTAGTTGCCGTCCTGCATCTGTTCGATGACGGTACGCCCCATCGTTCGCCAGTCCTCCCGAAGCGCGTCGAACTCCTCCGGCGTCGTCTCCCCGGCGAGAATCGTGGCGCGGTCGCCGTCGAGACCCTCTCCGCTCGCTTTGCGCTTGGCTGCGGTCAGTGCAGTCTCCGTGTAGGGCGGTTCGATGACGCGCTCGTGTTCGTAGGTGCGAACCTCGACATCGGAGAGGCCAGTCGCTGTAAAGAGGTCTCGCGCCGCGCCGAGTGTGGCGTCCGTCTCGATACCGTCGAGATAGCACTCCCGAGCGCGCCGAGCGAGTGGCGGTTCGTCCGACACTGTCGACTGTATCGTGACGGCACTGTTGTCCGGTTCGATGGCCGCGACCCGACCACGAGAGACGCGTGCGAACTCCCGAAGGGCAGCCGCAGGGTCGGGGAGATTCACCAGGAGTGCCTGGCAGACGACGAGGTCGACGGTGTCGTCTCCGAGCGGGAGTCGCGTGGCGTCACCGCAGACGCGCGGGCCCGAGAGAGACGCGAGCAATCCGGCGTCGGCATCGAGTGCGACGACCTCTCCCGACGTCTCCTCGCGAAGCACCCTCGTGAGTTCGCCCGTGCCCGCGCCCACGTCCAGGACACGCTCACAGCTCTCGAGTGCCAGCGGGTCGAGTGCCTCCCGGGAGTCGTCCCACATTCCCTGCCGTGTCGTCTCCAGGTACTCAGCGGTGAACTCGCGCACAGTCCCCGATAGCGAGGTCACAGACAAAAACGCCGCGTTACGACCGAAGTTCTCTGACGCGCTCGATGTTCCAGGCGAAGGATTTGCCGTTTTCTGTGGGTGTTTCGAGCACCAGCGGCACCTCGCGGACGAGTTCGTGGTTGACGAACGCTTCCATGCCGTCTGCGCCGATGTGGCCCTCGCCGATGTGTGCGTGTTCGTCCTTGTTCGTCCCACACTCGTGTTTGGAGTCGTTGAGGTGGACGCAAGCGAGGTGTTCTGCACCGACGATAGCATCGAACGCCGCCATCGTCTCCTCGACGGCTTCGGGTGTCGAGAGGTCATAGCCAGCCGCGAACATATGCGCAGTGTCGAGACAGACCCCAAGCTCCTGCTCTGAGCGTTCCAGTACGGACGCCAGGTGTTCGAACTCGCCGCCGAGTTTCGTCCCGCTGCCAGCGTCGGACTCGACAAGAACGCTCACACCATCGGGAATGTCGAGTTCGTCCAGCGCGCTCGCAGCGTTGTCGAGGCCACCCTCGACGCCCGCACCGGTGTGTGCGCCCAGATGGACGTTGACGTAGTCGATATCGAGCTTTGCGGCGGCGTCGACCTCCTTTTGCATCGAGTCGATGGATTTCGCACGGAGGTCGTCTTTGGGCGTACAGAGGTTGACGAGATACGAGGAGTGGATGACCCAGGGGCCGATGTCGTGGGACGTTGCACCCTCGCGGAACTGCGCGGCTTCCTCGTCGCCGATGTTGGGGTCTTGCCAGACCTGCGGGGAGTGTGAGAAAATCTGTCCGCAGTTGCCCTCGTACTCGCGTTGCTCGTCGATAGCGTTGTCGACGCCTCCGGCAATCGAGGCGTGTGCGCCGACTCGAAGTGACATACCGAAGGCTGGGTCGGCGCAGTCTTAGGAACTTCGTTGTTCACTCTGCCGTCGGGTCTACACGGTCGCGCGTCCAGTCGTCGCTTTCGTACTTGCGTCGTGCACGCTCGCGTGCCCGGTCGAGTTCCTCACTCGTCCACTCTCCAACCTCGGCGTCGGCCCACGACGACAGCGCCGTTTCGAGTGCATCGACGGCCGCGTCACGGTCGATACCACTCTGCTCGCGAACCGAAGTAGCCCTACCTTCGAAGGTATCGGGGGATGGTGGGTCGGTGAAGCAGGACAGATGGCGGTCGGTCGCACGGGCATAGGTGAGAGAGCCGTGCTGGATGACACTGTCGCGCTGGCGATACTGGGCGTTGCCACTTATTTTTCGACCCTGGCCAGCGAGCACGTCGTGTGCGGGGTGGAGTTGCCGGAGATAGCACGCAGGCTCGTGAATTGCGGCCTGTTCGCTGTCGGCAAAGAAGGCGTCGACTTCCATGCGTTCGAAGGCAGAAAAGAGTGGCTGGCAGAGCAGGTCGTAGGAGTCCATCAGATTGCCGGGGAGTTCCTCGGCAGGCGCGATAACGGAGTAGGAGATATCGCCGTCGGTGTCGTGGTAGATTGCGCCGCCGCCAGTTGGTCGACGGGTGACGGTGATACCCGCACGGTCACAGAACTCCCAGTCCACTGTCGACGGGTTCTGGTTGTACCCAAGCGAGAGCGTACTCGGTTCCCACTGATAGACACGCACGGTGCGAGGGCCACCCGACGCAGCCGTCTCGGCGGCGATCTCGTCGAGTGCCATGTTCAGCGGCCCCGGTCGCGTCTCTTCGGGGATGAGCCGCCACTCCCGGTCAGCGAGGTCGGTCATGACCCAGCGTACGACACCAGCGGTCAAATCGGTTGTGAATATATCTATTCCTTCGTAGGTAATCGACAGCCGGAACTGTCCTGAGGCGACAGCAGTGGTATGGACGAGTTCAACTACGAGGTCGAACTGGACGTGCGTTTTCGCGACATCGACGCGATGGGCCACGTCAACAACGCGGTCTATGCGACGTACATCGAACAGGCTCGCGTCCAGTATATCGAAGATGTCGTGGACGAACCGCTGATGGAGACTGGCGGCGTCGTCGCCGACCTCCACATCGACTTCGAGCATCCGGTCGACTGGGGCGAGACGGTGACAGTCGCCGTTCGCGCCGACGAACTCGGCACCTCGTCGATTCCACTCGAATACGAAATCTACGCCGACGGCGAACTCGCAGCCACCGCCAGTACGCTGATGGTCACCTTCGACCCCGACGCCCACGAACCGCGTCCGATTCCCGAATCGTGGCGCGAGCGCATCCAGGAACACGAGGAGAGGTGAGACCAGCGGCGGCCTGACACGTTGCACACCCAAGTGACGACCTGTCCCTCTGGACAGAATGAGCCAGGACGGTTCCCTCGTGGACGGCGACCTTTTTTACACAGTCACCCGTCAGGTCGAGTATGCCGACAGGTGCTCTCGTTCCGAACGACCACGACGACGTGGCGGCCTTCGCTGCGCGCGCAGAAGAACTCGACTACGACTCCGTCTGGACTGGCGAACTCTGGGGGCGCGACGCATTCGTCGCGCTCACCCGCGCCGCGGAAGCTACCGACCGGGTCGACCTCGGAACGGCAATCACCAACGTCTACGGCCGTTCGCCCGCGACAATCGCGCAGGCAGGTGCGACACTCGACGAAGCGAGTGCTGGCCGCGCACGCCTCGGGCTTGGCACGAGCACGCCCAAGGCCGTCGAAGACCTCCATGGCGTCCCCTTCGAGAACCCGGCCCGGCGTATGCACGAGACGACAGAGCTCGTGAAACGGTTCCTCGACAGCGACGGCCGTGTTTCCTACGAAGGTAAGATGTTCGAGGTCGCAGATTTCCCGCCGCTGGGGCGTGACGTGCCGGTCTATGCCGCAGCACTCGGCCCCGCAAACCGCCGTGCGACCGGACGAACTGCGGATGGCTGGTTGCCACACAACATCCCCTTCGGACGGCTCTCGGAGGCCTTCGAGACCATCGCCGAGACCGCCCGCGAGGCTGGTCGCGACCCCGACGAGATTACGGTCGCACCCTACGTCCCCGCGGCTGTCAGTGACGACCCCGAGGAGGCACTGCAGGCAGTGCGGGGCCACATCGCCTACTACGTCGGAAGCGGCGAAGGCTATCGGAACGCCGTCGCACAGAGTTTCCCCGACGGCGCAGAAGCCGTCGCAGAGGCCTGGCGAGCGGGCGAGCGCGGGGAGGCACGCGCGGCAGTCACCGAGGAGATGGTGGAAGGACTCGCCGTCGCCGGGACGCCCGAGACAGCCAGAGAGCGCTTCGCGGCTGTCGCCGAGCGAGACACAATCGACGAGCCACTGGTCGTCGTTCCCGACGGAACGCCATCGGAGATGGTCGAGCAGACCATCACGGCGCTGGCACCCCAGAACCGGTAGCGTACGTCTCAAGTTCGTCCAGCACTAGCTTGCCCCAATGAGCGACAGCGGCGGCCCCCTCTCACCCGACAAGCCGGATGTCGACCGGGAGTTCCGTGTCGATGCACCGTTCGACCCCGCCGGCGACCAGCCAGAAGCCATCGAGGCACTCGCTCGTGGCTTCCAGCAGGGTATGGACAAACAGACGCTGCTGGGTGTGACCGGGTCTGGAAAGACCAACACCGTCTCGTGGGTCATCGAAGAGATACAGCAACCGACGCTGGTCATCGCCCACAACAAGACACTCGCCGCACAGTTGTACGAGGAGTTCCGGGAGCTGTTCCCCGATAATGCAGTCGAATACTTCGTCTCCTACTACGACTACTACCAGCCAGAGGCCTACGTCGAACAGACCGACACCTACATCGACAAGGACGCCTCCATCAACG
>CAZFOF010000085.1:0-8366 GCA_964520265.1 uncultured Halobacteriales archaeon
GATGAGCGTCACGGAGGCCCACAACTTCTTCGAGAGCCACAGTCAGTTGCGCCGCCGGCTGAAACTCCTCGAAGATGTCGGGCTCGGCTACATGCGACTCGGCCAGCCTTCGACGACGCTGTCGGGTGGCGAAGCCCAGCGCGTGAAACTCGCCGAAGAACTGGGCAAGAAAGACACCGGCGAGACGCTGTACCTGCTCGACGAACCGACGACCGGTCTCCATCCCGAAGACGAGCGGAAACTCATCGACGTACTGCACCGTCTTACCGACGAAGGAAATACCGTGGTCGTCATCGAGCACGAACTCGACCTCGTGAAAAACGCCGACCACATCGTCGACCTCGGGCCCGAGGGCGGCGAGAACGGCGGCGAAATCGTCGCCACGGGCACACCAGAGGACGTCGCCCGCACTGAGGGTTCCTACACCGGCCAGTACCTCCGTGACCTCCTCCCGGCCGTCGACCTGGAGGGGCCACGCTCCGACCGGGAACTGGCCGCCGAAGCGTCCGAGAGCGAACAACCGGCGGGCGCTGACGACGACTAACAACCACTTTTTACAAACGGGGGTTTCCTCGTTCGCGGTGCTCACTGCGGGAACCCCCGTTTGCAAAAACTTGGGGAAAAAGGCCGAACGCTCACTACGTTCGCGCTCGGGTGCTGAACTCTTTCCCGCCACCACTACTGCCCGGCCGCTCACACAACGCCCGCACTCCCCGACAGCAACACGAGCGTCCAGAGGAAGGTTAGCGGGCCGGCGACCCACGCTGACCGAGTGAGGACTCGCAGCATCTGGGCGACGACGTACCCGACCGGTGCCAGCGGGGATGGGAGGGAGTCGGCTGTCACGGGCAGCGTCGCCGTGTCGGTCACGCTCGGCAGTGCGGTAAAGCCAAAGCAGACCCCAAGCCAGAGCAAGCCAGTATTGACGTAGCCGGTGGTCGCGTCGGCGAGTGCGAACGCGCCGAAGGCGAGTACTGAGTTACCGACGAAAGGGGCGACGGCAATCGCGAGGTCGGCACCGAAGCCGTGGACGCGTTCGTGTTCGAGCACGGCGCTGTCCTCGAACGGCCGCACGGCGGGCGGGGAGACCACCTCGACGCCGGTGAGTCGGCAGGCCGCGTAGTGGGCGTACTCGTGGGCGAGAATCCCGGGCCAGACAGCAAGCGTCAACAAGAGATTCCCCAGCCGTGACGCGAGCGATGACACTGGGTCGATATCGGTCGTGTCTGGTGATATACCTTCCTCCGCCCGACCGCTTTCGAGACATTTTTGCCTTCCAGTCCACCTTCGACCAGTCGGGCCCTCCGTGACGCGTTTCCGCTCCGCCGCACTCCTCAAAGACCGGGAGTTTGCGGCACTGGCCGGTACCGCCTTTGCCCGGAGCCAGGCGTACTCGACGATTCTGATCGCGCTGGCGCTGTACGCCGACCTCTTCGAGACGACTGGCTTCGTCGAGGGACTGTTCGGCACTGGCTTTGCGCTCGTCCAGTTGCTCATCGTCCTGCCGCTGGGTCGGAAAGTCGACACCGGCAACGCCAAGCGCTACCTGCTGGCCGGCTTTCTCGTCAACGTCGTCGTCTTCATCGGCTTTCTCTTCGTCGACAGTGCCGTCCACGTCATCCTGATTCGGATGGTACAGGGCCTCGGTGCCAGCCTCCTCTGGATTACCGGGTCGACCGTCGTCGGCGAAATCAGCCCCGACGACCAGCAGGGTCTCTGGCTCGGCGCCTACAACCAGTTCGCCTCATTTTCCTCGCTCTTTGGCGACCTCGTGGGCGGCTACCTTCTCTTCGCCTACGGCTTCACCATCCCGTATCTCGTCCTCACCGTCATCACACTCGGGGCGTTCGTCCTGGTTTTTGCCTTCCTGCGAGACAACCCTGGTGGCCAGACCGACCCGACGGAAGCCGGCGGCGTCGAGACGTTCCGCTCGTTGCTCGGATTGCCGATGCTCCGCTCGCTCGTGGGCTTTCGCTTTGCCTTCAGCGTCGGCAAGATGGCGGTCATCATCTTCCTGCCGATCTATGCACGCACCTCCTTCGGCATCTCGGCGTTCGCTATCGGCTGGATTATGGCCGGCGGGAAACTCACGAAGGCGGTGATGCAGGGTGTCGTCGGCTCGCTCACCGACCGCTGGGGGCGCGAACACTACTTCGTCGCCGTCGGCGCGCTCCTGTACGGTGTCGGTACCGCGGCGATACCGCTGGCTTCGTATTTCGAGGGGCGAGTTGCCCCCATCCGCATCGCGGTACTCGGTGACACCCAGGTACTCGGCGGTGCCTTTTTCGCGCTGTTCGGGGCGTACTCGCTGCTCGGGATTGCGGACTCGATTCGCCTGCCAGCGAGTATGTCGCTGTTCGTCGACGAGGGGACGAAATACGACTCTGTGGCGAGTGCGATGTCGCTGCGTTCGATTTCCTGGAAGGTCGGCCAGGTGACCGGCCCCGTGATGGTCGGGACGACGATGGACTTCATCTCCACCGAGGCGGGGTTCGTCCTCGCGGCGCTATTCATCGCCGTTGCGACGGCCGCCTTCGTGTTCAGTGCGCACCGCGCCGACGCTGCCAGTTCGCCGCCCGACGACCTCTCGCTGGGCGACTGAGACTGTGTTCACCGACACCATTTTTTGGATATCGTCCCAGATACCGCCCATGGCAGGCGCAACCGCAGACGGAACACAGCGAGGTATCGCTGGACTGGCGCAGCGAGCCAATCCTGCCTTCGCAGCGGCAGCTGTTGCCGTCCCGATACTGGCCCTGGTTGGTGCGGTTCTCTCCGGCGACCCGCGAGCGCTCGTCTACGTCCACGTCATGGCAGGCATCCTCTGGACGGGCGTCGACCTGTTCATGGGTACCGTCCTGGGGCCGGTCATCGGCGGACTCGCTCCCGAGGAACGGGGGAGTTTCTTCGCCCGGTTCACCCCGAAGATGACCTTCCTGTTGCCGGTGCTGGCGATGGTCACCATCACCGCCGGTATCCTGTTGGGGCTCTCTCGTGGCTTCGAGCACTTCATGCCCTGGCTGGCGTTGATGACCGCCGCGACGACGATTCCGGTCGTCGTCCTCGTCGGCTATCAGTTCGATGCGCTGACCGACGCGAAGACGCTTCTCGCGCTGGCCGTTGCCGTCCTCGGGTCGGGTGCCTTTCTCGCGACCACGCTCCCGGAGTTTGGGATGGCTTCGCCGTGGCTCATCGCGACCCTGGCTATCGTGACGCTGCTGTCTGTGCAGGGCTTCGGTGTCATCCTCCCCGGCGAGATACGCATCTACCGTCAGCTGACTTCCCCCGACCCGGATTACGAACTCATCGGTGACATCGGGCTGCGCAACGCGAAACTCGGCGGTCTCCAGGGTGCGATGCAGTTGACGCTCGTCTTTCTGATGGTCGGTCTCCGCTACGGATACGCGCTTTCGGCGTAGCAGTCGGGGGAACCGATAGGTAGGGGGGATGTGTAGGTGGTGGTATGACAACACTCTACGCTGCACTCGACGACCGGGTTGTCGTCGTTGACGGAAGCGGTGCGGACTGGGTTGTCACGGCGACCCACCAGGGCCACGACTTCGAGTGCATCGCGGCCTCGCCGGCAGCCCCCGACCGAGTCTTCGCTGGAACCGTCGAGGCCGGGTTGCAGTGCAGTACCGACGGTGGGGATCACTGGGGGTCGGTCGGTGACTTCGACGACCGCGTGACTGCCGTTACGGTCAGTCCACACGACCCCGATGTCGTCTGGGTCGGCACCGAACCCAGCGCGGTCTACCGGTCGGATGACGGCGGCACCACCTTCGAGCAGTGCGGTGGACTCACTGACCTCCCCTCAAGTGACCGCTGGTCGTTCCCGCCACGTCCCGATACTCACCACGTTCGCTGGATTGCCGTCAACCCACACGACCCGTCACACATCTACATCGCAATCGAGGCCGGCGCGTTCGTCCGCTCGGTCGACGGCGGCGAGACGTGGGACGACCACCCCTCCGGCGCTCGCAGAGACTCCCATACGCTTGCGACACATCCCGACGCTCCCTGTCGCGTCTACGACGCCGCCGGCGACGGCTACGCCGAGTCCCCCGACTGTGGTGACACCTGGGAGTACCCACAGGAGGGACTGGAACACCAGTACGTCTGGGGACTGGCCGTCGACCCCGGCGACCCCGAAACGGTCGTCATCTCCGCGGCCAGCGGTGCCTACAGCGCCCACCGCACCG
The DNA here is from genome assembly GCA_964520265.1 of uncultured Halobacteriales archaeon. Classification (GTDB taxonomy): domain Archaea; phylum Halobacteriota; class Halobacteria; order Halobacteriales; family Haloarculaceae; genus Salinibaculum. Next base: position 4,203 of record CAZFOF010000085.1, read on the forward strand.
AAACCGCCGAGTCCTACATCTACCGCCGGGATACCGACAGTGACGGCTGGAGTCGGATGATGGACGGCCTGCCCGACCCCGACGGCACGGTTCGGGCCGTACTGGCGACGGGTGAGGCTGGGGAGTTCTTTGCCTCGACGAACCGCGGCATCCTCCATAGTACCGACGGCGCCAGGACGTGGCAGACGCTCCCGATTGACTGGCCCGGCGAGTACGAACAGGTCGGACACGGGCTTGCTGTCGTCTGATTCGGTGGCTATCTGTGACCGCTTCTGTTACTGTGCTTTTGGCAGTTCTATGACGAATTCCGCCCCTCTCGGTTCGTTGTCCTCGACTCGGACGCTGCCACCGTAGCTCTCGATAAGCGTCTGGACGAGGTACAGACCCATGCCGGTTCCATGGCTCTCTAACCCGGATTCTCCTTTCCCGAAGACCGAATCCTTCTGTGTGTCCGGAATCCCAGGGCCGTTATCGGCAACACGGACGAGCATCGTCTCCTCGCGCTCTGTCGCGGAGACTGTCACTTCTGTGGTCTCCGTGTCGTTGTGCTGGATAGCGTTTTTCAGTAGATTCCGGAACACGGAATTCAGCATGTCGGTCGCTCGAACACGCACAGCTGGTGGGTTGTCTGGCCCCCGCAAAACAGCCTCGGGATAGGCCGACCGTACCGCGTCGAGTTCGGTTTCGAGCACCGTCCGGAGTCCAATGGGACGCAGTTCGACTTCGTCCGTGTCGGTCAGATTGGCGATTTCTCGTGCTGTTGCAGTCAGTTCGACCGCGTGCTCGGTGTTTTCGAGTATCGTTTCGACGTGGCTCTCGACCTCTTCGTCGTCGGTTCGCTTCGTGATCAACTCCGCGTACGCAGAGACCAACTGCAGATCGTTTCGGATGTCGTGGCGCAACATCTGGTTCAAGACGTTGAGGTAGTCACGCTGGTCTTCCAGCTGTTTTTCGTGCGTTTTCTGTTGTGTAACGTCTTGATGAATCCCGACAGCTCTCGTCGGTTCGCCGTCCTCGCCTCGTTCGACGACTTTCCCCACGTCTCGTACCCAGATCCAGTCACCGGATTTCGTCTCCATCCGGTGGACACTCTGGTAGTAGTCCGCCTCGCCTGCGAAGTGTTCCTCGAGTGCGGCTTCTGCCTTCGGCAGGTCGTCGGGATGGACGCGTGACTCCCATGCGCGCAAATGTGGTTCGATTTCGTCCAGTGAATAGCCGAGCATTTCGGCCCACCGTTCGTCGAATGTCACCTCGTCTGTTCTGATATCCCAGTCCCAGACGCCCAGTTGACCGGCTTCGAGCGCCAGGTCTAACCGCTCGGAGAGTTCCGTGACCTCTGCCTGGAGTGTATTCTGTTCTGAAATGTCCTGACAGTACGCAACAAACCGGCCGTCACCGAATGCAACGCCGTCGAAGAGGACGTCGACTTTGTGTCCGTCTTTATGCATCAGGGTGGTTTCGGCGCGCACCCGGCCAGTGTCTTTGAGTTCCTGTAGCAGGGAATCGTCGTCGGGGCTGCCTTCGATGTCACCAATATCGTCGATGGTCATCGACAGGAGTTCTTCACGAGTGTAGCCGACCATCTCGCAGGCGGCTCTGTTGACATTGGTATACTCACCGGCGTCGTTTACCACGAAGATGCCGATTGATGCCTTCTGGAACACGACGTTCTCTCGTTCGAGCTTTCGCATTCGCTGTTTCCGCTCGGTAATCTTGCGCTGATTGACGACGACACCTTCAATATGGGGGTCTTCAAGCCGATTCGTAACGCGACTCTCGAACCAGACCCACGAGCCGTCTGCGTGCTGGACACGAAATTCCGACGTACCGACAGCATCCGGATCAGCGAGTACGTGGTCAAATGCATCCCGTGCCTGTTCCTGGTCGTCGGGATGGACGTACTCGAACAGCGACTCGCCGACGAGTTCTCCCTGACTGTATCCCAGGATAGGCTCGACTGCTTGACTGTTGAACTCTACACGTCCCGATGCATTGAGGACAGTCAGAATATCCACCGAAGCACGAATCAATTTCCGAAACCCTTCCAGTTGCTGTCCGTCTTGCTCCATTCGGTGCTCGTTGACGGCGGCAGCGACTCGAACTGCGAGTCGCTCGTCCTCTCCGGGGTCGGTCTTTTTCTGGAGATAATCCGTGACGCCGGCCGCAATCGCCTCGCTGGCAACCTGTTCCGAGCCCGCTTCCGTGTACAGAATGAACGGGACGTCTCGAACTTGCCTGAGGAACTCGATACCGTCTCTCTCCGGCATGTCGTACTCACTCACGACACAGTCGATATCCTGCTCGGACAACTTCTGTATCGCCTCGTCGACGCTCGTCGCAGTACTGACGATGAACCGGTCGTTTCTGCGTTCGAGACGAGCAGATACCGTCTCGGTCGCCTCTGGTTCGTCGACATACAATAGATTGAGAGTATCCGCTGACCTGCGGTTCCTATTTGAACCGCCTGACCCTTTGAATACCTGTTTATTCATTGATGGCCTTGCACTTCCCTCTATAGAAATGTGACTGAACAATGTAATAAAACCATTCAAATAATCCGAAACTGGATGTCGAATTGTTGTAATCCTATCTGGCTTGGCTCATCCCTCACCTCGGCTGCTTGCGGTAGCGAGTCTCTCCTCAAAGATCGGCCGTTCACGATTTCTTGGGTCGTTACCACTGTCAAGATTCGCAGCGCCACCTGCACAATTCTCTATCGCGCTATGTGGTTTATCCTATCTCAAGCATTAGCGGTTTCTGACGAAGTTTTTGTCCGGCTGGAGCCGGTCAAGATAGGATGGATTCCGAACGCTACGGGCCTAGTCCGGAAACGAGAGAATTGGCACCTCTTCAATTCCCGCTTGGCCGTACGAGAACGAGCTTCTGTCAGACAATACAGCTATCGTTGATCTATGCCACCACTAGCGTTGTTCTGATAGGTGTTGTTCGACCCATTGAACACCGAACCGCTCTCAGCGACGATGCCGAAGGTAGCACTCTCTCGAATGAGGCTGTTTTGGACTGTTGCCTGTGCATCGTCTTGTATCCAGATGTTGGCCCAGTCTCCACCGCCTCCGTGAGCGACTTCCACGTTGTTGAACACGTTGTCGGGGGTGTTCGATTCGATTTCGATGGTCTGCCAGTAGCCGGGTGTTGCACTTGCCCCGACGAACGAAATCGTTTCGCCGCCGCCAGCGTCCGCTGTGAGCGCTCCGCCGTTCGATTTGACCGTGAGCTTTCCACCATCCTGGAACGTGAACTGCGCGCCGGGGTCGATTGTGATCGGAGTGAACAGCTTGGTGTTGTTTTTGAAGAAGTACGGCGCGTCAGTTGCAGGCCAGGTCGCTTCGTCTTCTACGTCCGCGTTGTTGACCTCGATGTGGTCGTTACCGTTGCCACCGACGTACGTCGACCCGGAATCGAGCATCCCGACGACTGTTGCACTGACCCGGAGTGGTGCTGTTCCGTTGTTGCTGAACGTATTCGTCGCGAATTCGGGCAGTGTCGCTCCGTTTTCGACTACCAGTCCGTATGTATCGCTTTCGGCAAACGTGGCATTTTGGACGGACAGTCGTGCATCGTCTTGCACCCAGACGTTAGCCCAGTCTCCACCGCCTCCGTGTGCGACTTCCACGTTGTTGAGCACGTTGTTGGGGTTGTTCGATTCGAATTCGATGGTCTGCCAGTAGCCGGGTGTTGCAGTCGCACCTTCGAACGTAATCGGGTCTCCGTCGCTGGCATCGGCCGTGAGAGACCCACCGGACGATTTGACCGTGAGCTTTCCGCCGGACTGGAACATGAACTGCGCGCCGGGGTCGATTGTGATTGGAGCGAACAGCTTGGTGTTGTTCTTGAAGAAGTACGGTGCGTCGGTCGCGGGCCACGTTGCCTCGCTTTCGACGTCTGCGTTGTTGACCTCGATGTGGTCGTCACCGTTGCCACCGACGTAATTCGACGTGGAATCGAGCATCCCGACGACCGTTGCACCAACCCGGATAGGTGCTGTCCCGTTCTCGGAGAAGCCGTTGTTCGAGAACGTGGGAAGCGTCGCCCCGTTTTCGGCTACCATCCCCCACGTCTCGCTTCCGAGAAACGCCGAATTACTCACGGACAGGCGTGCGCCATCTTGCACCCAGACGTTGGCCCAGTCGCCGCCACCTGCGT
>CAZFOF010000086.1:0-8284 GCA_964520265.1 uncultured Halobacteriales archaeon
TCTCTGGCGTCTATCGCCCCGAACCGTGCCGGAACGACTGACAGTGCCACGACCCAGAAGACGGCGGCCACTGCAAGCGTGAGTACGGCTGCCACCTCGCCGCTCGTGGCGAAAACCACAGTCAGTACGGTCATCGCCAGTGCGTACAACGCCATCATCCCCACGATGAACCGGCGATACAGTGCCATGGACATGAACTCCTTGCGGGTGACGACCGACGGCGACATACCTGTCTGTAGGGCCCCAGCCCGTATGTACTCTCGGCTCCCACAATGTCCAGCGGGCTTCGACGCCCGGCAGACGGCCACACCCTGGTGGCGGATCGACAAAAAATCAAACACGTCCATATTTCCTACAAAAATAGTTTATATCGTTAACTAATACACCCACACGCCGCATTCGACGCGGCCAGCGCTTTCACACCAGAAGTCCGTCCTGACGCCACCGTCGACCACGTCCCCGTTTTGACTCAGGTGACTGCACACAGTCGTGGAGACGGGCGTCGAGCGTCCCAGACTCGTCTCAGGACATCTCTGTCGTCAACCGCTGGACGCTCTCGTTGATGTCTCGAATCTTCGTGGTCTGTTCTTCGTTGGCCGCTGCGACAGATTCGGCTTCTGCTGCCATCTGTTCAGCCTGGTCGAGGAGTTCGTCGACCATGCTGGCTACCTCCTCTGTACTTGCGGCCTGGTCGTTCGTCGCCTCCGAAACCTCCTGAATACCCTGGGAGGTGTCTTTGATTGCGTCAACGATATCGTCGAGTTTCGCCATCGCGTCCTCGACCTGTTCCATCCCTCGGTCGACCTCCCGGGTTGTCTCGTCGAGACTCTCGACTGTCTCTGCAGTTTCGTCTTGAATCTGTTCGACCATCCGTTCGATGTCCGACGCGTGGCTCTGTGACTCCTCGGCGAGACTTTTGACCTCGTCGGCGACGACCGCGAAGCCCTCCCCGGCTTCACCCGCACGCGCGGCCTCGATGGAGGCGTTCAGCGCCAGCATATTCGTCTGCTCGGCGATGTCGTTGATGACCTCGACGACCTCGTCGATTTCGTCGATGCGCTCCTGGAGTGTGTCTACGTCCTCGGCTACGTCGGTCGAGGAGTCGCTGACCTGCTCCATCACGTCGATTGCTTCGGTGGCGGCTTCTCTGCCGTCCTCGGCTAACTGCTCTGCCTGTTCACTCGTGGTCGCCACCTCGTCGGCGGTCGAGGCGATTTCCTCGACGGTCGCGCTCATGTTCGCGACTTCCCCGGAGACCTCCTCCATCGAGTTGGCTTGCCCGCGTGCCAGTGAGCTAATCTCCTCGGTACTCTCTGCGAGGTCGTCGGCCGTTGCCTGGGATTCGCTGACTGCGCTCGTCACCTCGGTTGTCACCTCTCGTTGTCGGTCGAGTTCGTTCTGGAGGTCTTGGCTGTAGGAGTGGATGTAGGTGTCCATCGCGACCTGCTGGTCGAGGTTCAAAAGCTTCAGTGCGGACATCGACTGTTCGACAACCTCGTCGATTGCTTCCTCCGGCGAGAGTGTCTCTGCTCTGTTCTCTGGCTGTTGCTGGGCGCTTGCACCCGTCCCACCGTCGGCCGAGACCAGACGTTGCTTGACGTTTTCGGCGATGGTCTCCATGATACCCCGGTAGTAGATGGTGTAGGCACCGAGGTAGATTTTCGGCCCCAGTTCGAGCATATCGTGAATCTTCCCGATGCGAGCCCGCCGCTCGAAGTACTGCTGGTCGTACTGACCCGACCCCAGGTCGGTGAGATACTGTCGCTGAGTCTGTTTGAGCTGTTCGACACCCTTTGTCGAGCGGCCGATGATCTCACGACCATCTTCGAACTGCTGGAGGTGGTCGTAGAACTCGTCGACCAGCCCGTCTTTAATCCCTTCGAAGGAATCAGACAATTCTTCGAGGCGCTCGGCATCCTTTTCGTCGAACCCGGTGAAGGATTTCCGCTGTGCGATTTCGCGGTCGTCAATACCGATTTCGCTCGTGAGCTGTGCGCCGTCTACCTCTCGTCTCCTCTGCTCGTCTATTTTCTCCTTTTTGGATGACATTAATATCTCCTGAATAAACTCTCAACCGAATTATCGGATCGATGGGTGTACGAGGAATATCCGTTTTTAACGTAGGCTGTCGGGTGCATAAATTCTATGATAAATGGTAATAAGATAAGTGATACAGTTGAACACTATCGTTTATAATATGTACTCTTCTGTTCATTTGTTGAATCACGCTCTGCCTTTCTGGCGTCTGCTACCACCGGCTGGTGACAGCAGTCGTGGAGCAATCGTTTCCGTATCGATAACTAACAATTCTGAGTTGACGCAGATCAAACACCCGCAGTTTCTTCGCACTTCGTTGTAGATTATCGGCCTAATTACCAAGAATCTCTATCGTATGTACGGTTCGAATATGGTCAACACTCTGGTCACTCGGATAGGAACGTATCGACCAGTCGTGTGAACCGGTCGACCATCCGTTCGGGGAGCGAGGGGGTGATCTCTTCGAGCAGGCGAACCGTCTCGGTGGGGTGTCGCACAGTCAGCGTCACGTGGTTGTGCATATCACGGCGTTTTTCGACCAGTTCCTGCTCGACGAGGTGGTCGAGGTGCCATTCGAGTGTACTCCGTGCGATGTCGAGAGACTCCGTGACCTCGGCGGGTGCGGTGTCGTCTTCGTCGAGCAGATAAAACAGGATATCTCTGGCAGTCTCCCGGCGGAGAACCGCCAGTGCGCCCCGTTCCCACTCGCCGTACTCTGGTGTGTAGTAGTGCGTTTTCCCGTACAGCGACTCGGCAACGAGTTCGTCGCGACGCTGGAGCTTTCTGATGTGGTACTGTACCTGCCCGGGGGCGAGATCGAGTGCTCGCGTGAGTTCGTTGAAATGTGTTCCAGGGTGTGTCTCGACGTGGTTGTGGATACGTTGTCGTTGCTGGTTCATTGGTTCGTGTTGACCCTCCGATCGACACTGCGAGCGTAGTAGACCGCTGCGATGACGAGTGCGACGAGGATGATGTCCAGTCCGTGTTCCCACAGGTGATGGGAACTCGACGGGACGTGTCCCATGACTGCGACACCGGCGATGGCAGACCGACCGAAAAGGGCTGTGACGGCACCGACAACCAGGAGATACGAGCGTGACCGCCGCCGGAGAAATGCAGCAAACGCCAGTCCCAGCAGACAGGCCGCTCCGACGGCACCGACACCGACAGCGAGACGCAACGAGACCGATTCGAGACTCCCGGTGCCGTACTGTATCGGCACCCAGGTCGGGTCGGGATGGAAGTCTCGGGCGTCGGATATCGACACAGCCACTGTCATCGTGTTGTCGTTAGGGTGCCCCGTAGTTCAATGCGACGACGCGACCGTCGCCGTACCGGACGAGAACTTCCGCACCGGGACTCTCTGTTATCTCTGCAGCCGTGGTGAACGTATAAATTGGCACGTCCCGCCGGTACACTGCGAGTTGCTCCCCCGTCCCCGGGTCGAGGACGGTGACCAGTCCCTCGTTCGTGACGGCGATCACCTCCTGGTTTCCGTCACCGGTCACGTCGGCCGCAATTGGCGGCGGTGTGGGCCCGTTCTCCTCGGGAGCCAGCCGTGTCGACCACTCCTCACTGCCAGTCTCCCCGTCGACAGCACCGACGACGTGACCGGGTTCGCTGAAGAACACCTCCGACTGTCCGTCGCCGTCACCGTCGGCGATTGCCTGTGGGGAAAGCGAGGCTCCGCCCGTGATTGAGTAGTTCCACTCCGTCGTTCCGTTCCGTCCGTCCAGTGCTCGCAGTCCATCCAGTGAGCCGGTGAGTATCTCGCGAGCAGCGTCGTCGTCGGTCTGGCCGACTGCCACGTTCTCGCCCGATTTGGCGACCTGCCACTCGATGTTCCCATCGGCATCCAGTACCACGACCCGGTCGCCCGTCCCGATGACGACTTCCGGTTCGCCGTCGGCATCGACATCCGTGCCGATTGGTGTAGTGATAACGTCGTCGTCGAGCGACCGCTCCCACTCGATGTCGCCGGTGTTGGTCGCGACGACAACGTGTCCCTTGATGTCGCTGGCGACAATCTCCGGCCCCGAATGCGCTGTCAGGTTGACGATGATCGGACGCGCATATCCGTAGGTCGTGAGTGGTATCGAGAACTTTCTTTCGCCCGTCGACCCGTTGTAGACCACCGTCTCCTCGGTAATCTGGGAGGCGATGACTTCCTGATTGTCGTCACTGTCGATATCGGAGATTGCCGGCTGTGACAGCGCGTGCATGAAACACTGCTCGGGTGGAATTTCTGTCTGCCACTGCACCGTACCGTCGGCCGTTCCAAGGCGGTTCAGGGAACACGAGGTGCGACTGAGCGTGGAGTCGTTCGTTGCGATTGTGGCGACTGGCGCGACGACAACACCGGTGTTTGCCCCGATCGCGTGGTGATTGAGCGTAACGTTTCGTGCCGTGTCGCTAATCCACGCCTCTGTAAGCGAGAGGTCTGCTGTTTCGCCGCCCGTCCCGCCGAGTGCCCCACCGAGAGTGAGCGCACCGATACCACCGAAGAGGACGACGATACCGGCTAACACGAGTGCGGTGACAGGGCGCATATCCGGCGTTTGTGGATGTGCTATGAAAACGCTTGGCTCACCGCCACGGATTTCGAGAATCGCACCAGACCGCATTTGAGCCCGACCCTCCGAGAGACGAATATGAGTCGCTTCCGTCAACTCTCCCTCCTGTTCGGACTCTATCTGTTCGTCGGCGTCGTCAGCGCACACGAGATTGGTCGGTCGCGGTTCACCGCTCCGATGCCGCTGGAACTTCTCTTTGCGGGTGCTGGTGGCACTGTTGCACTCACCGCCGGATGGCTCGGTGTGACAACTCACGTCACTCCTGGGGAGACACGTCGCCGGATTTTCGGGGCGACACCATCGACCGCTCGGCTCTTTCGTGTTTTTGCCCGTGTCGGCTTCTTTTTGCTGTTCGTCGCAGTCCTCGCTCACGGCCTCTTTGGCCCTCAGGTCGCTGCGGAGAACCTTGCAACCGTCGTCGTCTGGTCGGTCTGGCTCAAGGGAGTCGGCATTCTCTCCATTCTGTTCGGGTCGCCATGGCGTGTGCTGTCGCCCTGGGAATCGCTCTATGACCTGCTGGTCGGACTCGAAGGGCGGGAACTCGCCGTGCTCGGACGACCTCCTGCGTGGCTCTCCTCCTGGATTGCGGTCGCTGGATTCGTCGGCGCTGTCGGCATCGTCGAGAACCTGACCACGCTCTCTGCGTCTCCCAGTACGACTGTCTTGCTGGTCGCCAGTTACACGCTCGTGATGGTGGTCGGTGCGGTTCTGTTCGGACGGGAGTGGTTCGAGCGCGCAGACGTACTGACTGTCCTGTATCGACTCCTCGGCCGCGTCGCACCACTCCAGATCTCTCGAACCGACGCGGGCGGATACGACGCTTCCCTCCGGCGGCCGTGGTCGGGCTGTACAGACGCCGTTCCCGACGGCTCTCTCGTCGTGTTCATCGTGGCGGCCGTCTATACGGTGTCGTTCGATGGGTTCACAGACACGCCCGAATTCGAACGTCTCACGTTCTGGCTCCGTGACCTGCTCCAGGCAGGCCAGCGCGTCGAACTGCTCGTGTATCTCGTCGGATTGGTCGTCTTCGTCGGGAGCTTCGTCGTTGCGGGACGGGCTGTCGAGGCCATCGCCGGCGACACCGGAGACGACTGGCGTGTAACTCTCCGGGCGTTTGCCCCTACTGTCGTCCCGATTGCCGCAGCCTACGAAATCGCACACAACTACCCCTTCGTCGCGCAGAATCTCGGACAGGCGCTGACGGTCAGCCGGAATCTCCTCGGCGTCTCCGGGGAGCCGATTACGCTGCTCGGGTTTCTCTCGGCGCAGTTGTTCTGGGGGTCACAGGTCGTGTTTATCGTCGTCGGCCACCTCGTCGCGGTTGTCGCTGCCCACCAGGTTGCACTCCGCCGCTACGGCTCTCTGTCTGCGGCCCGCCGCGGTCATCTGCCGCTTGTCGTCGTCATGGTCGGATACACAGTGCTGTCGCTGTGGATTATCTCGCGGCCACTCACCGCCTGAAACCGTCGGCACACTGGCAGCGACCGCCCTCCCGAGCCTACCGAGAACGTTCCGTCCCGGAGTCGGGCCGTCCCTGTCCCGACCCGCTCCGGTAGACGGCATAGAGAACCAACAACGCGATGAGGAAGTCGAACGCCGCTGCGACCACGTGGTGGATTGTCATGGGGACGAGTCCGAGCACCGTCCCCCACCCGAACAGCGTCCGTGCGGCAAGCGCACCCACGGCGAAGACGACGAGGAGATACCGGGATTCGGTTCGCTGACGATACGCGCCAATCGAGAGCACAAAGAGCGCGAACGTCCCAATACCGGCCAACACCAGTCCAGCCAGTAACAGCGCAGCGAACTCGGAGGCCACCCACTCCGCAGGGAGTTCGACGAGCGGTTCCATCTCTCGGAGGTACGGCCCGGGAGGTAAAATATCACTGGGAGCGACACCGGTCACGACCGAGTGGTCTCAGACTCCCCCGGATTCGTGAGTGTGACTCGTTCGCTCACCGGAGTCTGTGTTACTGATGAGTTCGACGGTCGCGTGGTCGATTCCACGTGATTCGAGGTACTGATGAACCCGAGACCGGGTCGTTTGCTGTTGGTCGAGCGACGTCGTGGTATGCCGGAGCCGAACGGTCGCGACCGTCAACTGACTACACACCTGCCAGATGTGCAGGTCGTCGACGCCCTCGACAGCGTCGATGGCACACAGCTCCTCCCGAAGCTCGTCCGGTGAGAGCGGGCTTCGTTCGAGTAGAATCCACGCACTTTCACGGAGTACCTTCACTGCGGAAACGAGTATCAAGATCCCGATGAGAACGGCAGCTATCGGGTCGGCAACAGGGAGATTGAACACGACGATAGCCAGCGTGGAGACGATTACCGCAACCGAGCCACCGGCATCACCGAGGAGATGGTAGAAGGCACCGCGCTCGTTGAGGCTCATATCCTCCCCCTGGACGACAACCACCGACACGACGTTGACGAGCAATCCACCGACAGCGATGATGAGCGTCATTGTGGGGTCAATCGTGACCGGCTCCAGGAACCGTTGATAGGACTCCCAGACGATGTATCCGACCATCGGCACGAGCAACACGCCGTTTACAAACGCGGCAACCGGCTCCAGTCTGTGGAGGCCGTACGACCACTCCTGACCGCCTTCGAACCGCTCTGCGGTGTAACTTGCCCCGAACGCCATCGCGTAGGCGAGCATATCGAACAGCATATGCAGTGCGTCACTGACGAGCGCGACTGACCCGAAGAGTAGCCCACCGGCCAGTTCGACCACGAATCCCACGAAATTGATGAGGGCGACGAGTGCGAGGCGACGAGAACTTCCAGTGCTCTCGGCGGGCGAACCTGCTCTGTCATCGTTTGTATGCTCGTGAAACGTCATGGTGGGATTTGTGACTGATTCGACCCCGAGACCGTGGATTCGTTGTGGGATTCTCCTCCGGCCCACACTGACTGTGTCCGTGAACAGTATGATACAAATACAGTGTGAAAATACTGTGTGTCTTCGGGGTGACCGGACTCCGCAAAGAGAAGAAATCATCAACCAGTTACCGGTTGGTTATGGAGTGTAACGCCTCTCAGATGACTATTTAGCTCCTCTCGTTCCAGAACACATTGTCATGTTCGGACAGTCCCTTGCGCAGACAGATAGCATCGGACGGAGGAGACAATGAACGAGCGCAATACGTTCTCATCGACGAGGCGTGACCTGCTCAAACTGCTCGGCGGAGCCGGGATAGCCGCGGCCGGAACCGGCCTCTCTGGAAGTGCGCTGGCCGCAACCGGTGACGGCAGCATCGACCCCAACGACCCTGGCATCCTCGAACCTGTAACGACCGCACTGGAGGGTGAGCCAGTCAGGATTCCAAACACCAACCAGGCCGGCGAAGACGGCGAGCGATTGCCGCTGGTCGGCGACATCGAGCGTCAGGATCCCGAAAAAGAAACGGTGACCAGCCTGACGGGCCACGAAATCACGCAGTTGACCAATCCCCACGAGGACATCGAAGACGCTATCGAGGAGCTGTCGGATGCCGCAGAAGCGGGCGACCGCGGGGCGATGGAGGCACCAGCCCAGGAGATATACGACATCCTCCACGGCGATACCGAGGGCCGCATCTACGACGGCTTCCCGCTGTTGAACTACTCGCAGGGCGGGAAAACCGACGACCAGATGGACGGCGAGTACAAGATGAAGAAACTGC
>CAZFOF010000087.1:0-8256 GCA_964520265.1 uncultured Halobacteriales archaeon
GGCCAGCCACTCCACGCCGGCGCGGATATCGCGCACGGAGTCCATCCGCTTTTCCACGTCGTCGAGGTGGGTGTAGGCCTTGCCGTAGCCCGTCGAGCCGCGAACGTTCGGCTCGAACACCGCGTAGCCTCGCGAGCAGAAATACTGGATGAGACCGCTGAAGGAGGGGCGACGCTGGCTCTCGGGGCCGCCGTGGATGTCGACGATGACGGGGAGGCCGCCGTCTGCGTCTTCGGGTACGGAGAAGAAGGCGGGAATCTCCCGGCCGTCGAAGGTCTCGTAGTGGACGAGGTCGGGTTCGACGAACGTCTCCGCGGGGATGCCGGCCGTCGCGGCGTACGTCCAGCGCTCGATGGCCTCGCCCGCAGCGGCGTCGGTTTCCGCTCCTCGGAGGTCGGCCACGTCGGCCATGTAGACGTTCGTGTTGACCGCTCGTCCGGACGTGGAGAAGGCGATGCGCTGGCCGTCGGGGGCGAAACTGACGCCGCCGGCAACGTCGCCGGGCAGGGCGGGGACGGCAAACTCCTCGACGGTATCCGGGCCGGTCACCTCGCCCAGCGTGAGTTCCGTGTAGCCGTCGACGTTCCGGGAGTAGGCGAGGAGACCGTGGTCGTCGTCGACGGCGACGCCGTCGATGTTCCACTCGCCGCCGTCACGAACGATGTCCATCTCACCGGTTTCGGCGTCCATACGCGCGAGTTCGAGCGTATCCGCGCGCTCGTCCGTGACGAGATAGAGACCGCCGCGTGGCCCCCACTGGACGCTCGTGTAGCGGACACTCCCCTCGTGGGGAGTGAGGTGGGTCAGGTCGCCGCTGTCGATGTCCAGGACGTAGACGTCCTGGTCGAAACTGGAGTGGGCCTCGGTGACGATGAGGCGGTCGTCGTCGGGACTCCACCCGCCCAGTGACAGCCAGCCATCGCCCTCGTAGACGAGGTCGGCGTCGTCGCCCGTCTCGTCGCGACGCTGTACGTAGATGTCGAAGACGGCTTGGTCGCGGCGATTCGAGGCGAAGGCAAAGCGGTCGCCGTCGTGACTCCAGCCGCCCCACCGATGTTTGGCCTCGGGCATGTCGGTGAGTGCGGTGACGGTGCCATCGTCGTCCAGTCGGTGCAACTGGAGGCGTTCGTTGCCGCCGTCGTCCATGCCGAAGACGAGTTCCGAGCGCGTCGGCGAGTAGGACGCAAACGAGACGGGTTCGTCGTAGAAGGTGCGCTGGCGGGGCCAGCCGCCGGGTTCGTCGACCGTCCAGAGCTGGGCGACACCAGTCGTATCCAGCAAGAAGGCGACCGCTCCCTCCGGGCCGAGCGTCGCACCGTAGGCGCTTCGTACCGTCAGATAGCGTTCGAGGTCGTACACGCACTGTCGAACGCACGCAGCGACCTAAAACGGTTGGGTGAGTGGAGAGAACCGACGGAGGCCCGGGGGATTTTTGACAACTGGATTCGTCGCCCAGCGTATGCGCGTCGCGCTTGTCGCCATGGAGACGGCTCACCACAGCGACACCGAGGGTAATCGCCGCTTTCAGCGACTCGCCGAAGACCTCGCCGACGCCGGTATCGACGTGACTGTGTTTTGCGCCAAGTGGTGGGAGGGTGAGGAAACCGTCTTCGAGCCCGAGGACGTGCGCTACCGGGCCGTCACACCCACGCTCTCTGTCGGGTCGTTCTGCCTTCGACTCCCCCTTGTTCTCGCCCGGGCGAGCCCGGATATCATCCACACTCGTCCGATACCTCCCCAGCAGGTCATCGCTGCCTCCGTCGGCGGCACCCTCGCGCGGTCGCCGCTTGCACTGGAGTGGTTCGGTGACGAAGGACTCCCCAACCAGTCCCGCATGACACGCGCCGTCGTCCGCGAGCCACAACTCGTCGTGACCCCCTCTCAACTGGTTCGAACACAGGTTCGCGAACTCGGTGCTGGCGAGCAAAGCACACGCATCATCCCCGAAAGCATCGATTTCTCACTCGTCGAATCCGTCGACCCGGCAGCGGAGGTCGACGTGGTCTACGCTCACCCGCTCGACGAGAGTGCGAACATCCAGAGTCTCTTTCTGGGACTGGCAGAACTGCGAGACCGTGACTGGAGTGCGACCATCATCGGTGATGGTCCACAGCGTGACGCCTACGAGCGTCAGGCAGCAGACCTTCGCATCGACGACCGCGTCACGTTCGTCGGCGCCTGCGACCGCGAGCGGCGTCTCTCACTGTACCGCGGTGCTCATGCTTTCGTTCAGACTGCCTACCGGGAGTATTTCGCGACGGAACTGCTCTGGGCGCTTGCCTGTGGCTGTATCGGACTCGTCGAGTATCAGACCAAGTCCAGTGCACACGAACTCATCGAGAACTACGAGCGGAGTTTCCGCGTGACGAATCCACAGCAACTCGCCGACGCAATCGTCGATGCCGGCGACTACGAGCATTTGACTATTGAGGAGAGCTGGCGTGAGTATGACCACGCCGAAGTGCTGGACGCATACACGGCCACCTACGACGAACTTGCCGCCGAGTACGGCTTTCTGTAGGCTTGTTCAGGCGACCTGGTGGCGAAATATCGAGGCTGTCTCGCGCACCGCATCGAGGTACTGCTCGGCCCAGTTCAGTACCGTCTCGTCGTCGGTCGTCACAAGTGCGTGGAGATTCCCTTCGCGGTAGCCGGCCAGCGCAACCTCGTCTCCGACGTAACCGATACCGACCGAGAGTTCTTTGTCGGTGAGTTGCACCGTCAGCCCGTCACGGTCGGTGAGTTCGGTGAGCGTTCCGACGCTTCCCTCCGTGAGAAGCGGTCGCTGTGTGGTCGACGTGAGCACCTCTGGATTTCCGGTCGGTTCGTCGAGTTGCCGTTCGACGATTTCCCGGTAGGCTGGATTCCAGTGGGGCGCAAGCAGCGTGAATCCGGCCGACTCGTCGAGGATACGGATAAACTCGTTTAGCGGTGCCGAGGGTGTCTGTGTATCAGCCACGACAACTGCTGCATCGGAGAGCGCATCGATGTCGAACCCGAACTGGTCGAAGGAGACACAGTCGACGAAGGCGGCGAGTCCGTCGAGTGACTCGACGGTACCAAGGAGGCCATCGAGTGCGTCGAGTACCATCTCGCCGACTGGCGTCGCGTAGTATGAGCGGTCGAGCGTGACGTCGATCCAGCCACGCTCTTCCAGTTTGTTCAGGTTCCGCTGAACCGTCGAGTGCGGAACGTCCAGAGTGTCGACGAGCGTCCGCGCGTCTGCCTGTCTCTCACTGAGTGTCCCGAGTAGTTGAATCCGAACCTGAGACCCAGCGAGAAACTGCAGCGTCTCAATCGCGTCCGACCGTTGTTGCAATTGCTCTCCCATCGTACTACCTCAATATCTCTTGTGTGTCCATGGTAAAATACACCACTAATTATACCAAGTTTCAGTTGATTGTCCACCGAAACAGCGTGGAGGAAACTCTGATTTCGCTCTCTTTTCTCTAATGATACGCGTTCTCCGTTTAAAATATGTGGTGGGGGACGGCCAACCCAGCCAGTGAATTTCGAGTTGTCGGGGAGCCATCCGACGACACTAGACAGTTAGGATGGCTCTCGCGTTCGTTTCGGAAACGAGCACGGACGCGTTGGCATCCGCAAATGGGTGGGAGAGGTAACCTTTGCGGAGCCCAGCGTCCGGTGCACGCCGTTTGGATGGCCGGATTGGCCACGCCAGATCTGCAGAGAGATGCACACTGCGAACGCACTGGGGCCGGGTAACCCCAGTGGGGCTATCGGGTACCGCAATCCGTGGATCTGGATTTGACGGTTTGGTGGGGTTGAGCCGTTGACGCCCGCCCGACAGTGTTGAACGCGTCGGGATGCGGGCATACTCTGGTAGTCCTCGGGGTATCTTTACGTTGTCGTGTGATATCGTCTCACTTTGTGGGATGTTCTCACGCGATACCGATCTCAGTAAGCCGCCGCTCGCGCCACGGGTCGATGACACCCTGACTGTATTCAGGTTTACTCACCACTCCGCGTCGAATCTCGCGCGGCTTCGACGACATCGACGGCGGCGGCGTTTTCGTCCACGTCGTGGACGCGCACGATGTCTGCGCCGTGTTCGGCTGCGACGGCTGTCGCGGCGATGGTTGGTTCGAGACGCTCCTCTTCGTCCCGTCCGACGGCTCCAAACATCGACTTGTGTGAGTGGCCGACGAGCACTGGACAGCCGAGACCGGCGAACTCTTCGAGACGGCCGAGCAACTCGAAACTCTCGGCGGCTGACTTCCCGAAGCCCAGACCGGGGTCGACGATAATCTGCGAGCGGTCGAGACCTGCCTTCTCGGCCAGCAGGACGCGCTCGGTGAGTTCCTCGACGACGTCTTCGACCACGTCGTCGTACTGTACCTCGTGGTCTGGGTCGACTGGCGTATCTATCGAGTGCATCACGACGACAGGCACGTCGTAGTCGGCTGCGACCAGTCGCATCTCGGGGTCTTCCAGCCCCGAGACGTCGTTGAGGATGTCCGCGCCCGCATCGAGTGCCGCGCGTGCGACCGCTGCTTTGCGCGTATCGATGGAAATGTGCACGTCGAGGTGACTGATGCGGTCGATAACGGGGACGACGCGGTCTATCTCCTCGTCGACGGGCACCGGGTCGGCTCCGGGCCGCGTCGACTCGCCGCCGATGTCGATAACGTCTGCCCCCGCCTCGACCATCTGCTCTGCGCGAGCAACGGCGTCGGACTCGGCTTCGTATTCGCCCCCGTCGTGGAAACTGTCGGGTGTGACGTTCAGAATCCCCATCACGGCTGTTCCGTCTTCCCACGGGTACCCCTTGTTGTCCGATTCGGTGCCGATTTCGAGTGTTTCGGCGAGTTCGCGACCGAAGGAAGCCAGTCCGTACGGTTGGCCCGACAGTTTCTCGGTCAGTCGCTTGAACTGTGCCAGGGTCGCCATCAACACCACGTCGAGTTTCTCCTGATTTTGGTCGTTCAACCCGGAGATGGCACACTCTCCCCCGAGCGAGAGCAGTTCTTCTTTGAGATACTGCGCCTGGCGTGGCTGGACGCGCGTTTTCAGGGCCCGGTGGACGCCCTTGCCGCGCATCCGCCAGGCACCGGCCGCAGTGACGTGTGCACTCTCGATGACCGCACGCGACTCCGGAATCGAGTCGACTTCTTTGGGAATTGCGGTGCGCGCCCACCGCGTGCGCGCTTCGCGGACGGTGTACAGCGACCCGGTGACGAGTACGCAATCGTCTTCGCCGGCAGCATCCAGCGCGATATCGAACGCGCCGGCGACGTCTGACCGTGTCTGTACCTCGGCGTCGGTCTCCTCGCTGAAGGCGTGGGCGACGACCGTTTCCTCTTCGGCGCGGTCGTGGTCTGGCTCGCAGGCGACGACGCTGGCTGCTTCGGAGAAGGCCGCGGCGATGCCGCGGTGGTCTTTGTCGGCCATCGACCCCACGACAATGTGGAGGTCGTCGTAGTCGAAGGCATCCAGTGTCTCGGCGACGCGCTCACAGCCACCCGGATTGTGTGCGCCGTCGAGGACGACCAGTGGGTCGTCGGCCATACACTCGAAGCGCCCCGGCCAGTGTGCGTTTCGCAATCCCCGCGCCAATGTCTCAGCCTCGATATCGGCCACCTGCTGGAGCAACGCTGCCGCGATACCTGCGTTCGTCGCCTGGTGGGCACCGAGCAGCGGGAGTTTCGTCTCGATGGCGTCGTCGGCACCAGCGCAATCGAGCGTGATTGCACCCTCTAGCCCGTTGCGACCTTCGTAGGTAACTGTCACGTCGTCTTTGCTGTCTCCGACAGTCACCACCTCCTCGACTTCGTCTTTTATCGCGTCTCTCGCGTCGCCGGTCGCGCCACAGACGAGCGGAGCGACTGGAGCGATACCGGCTTTGTCGCGGGCGATTTCCTCGACGGTGTCGCCGAGTACGTCGGTGTGTTCGAGGGTGACGCTCGTGACGGCTCCAGCAACGGGGTCGACGACGCTGGTCGCGTCGTGGCTCCCGCCGATGCCGACCTCCAGTACTGCCACGTCGACGTCCTGGTGGCCGAACTCCCAGAGTGCGAGTACCGTCAGCGTCTCGAAGAAGGTCGGTGCCTCGCCGTCGGCGGCACACTCGGTGATGTACCCCTCGACTGTCTCGACGAACTCGACGAGCGAGCGTTCTCTGAGTTTGCGGCCATCGACAGTGATGCGTTCGCGCACGTCGTCGAGATGCGGGGACGTGTAGAGGCCGACGGAGTGGCCGGCCTCGCGAAGCGTCGACTCGACCATCCGCGCCGTCGACCCTTTGCCGTTGCTGCCTGCGACCTGGATACAATCGATGTCGTCGTGTGGATTCCCGAGATGCTCCAGGAGGGCCGCCGTCGCGTCGGTACCGGGACGCGGCGCGAACCGGCGTAAATCAAAGAGGAAGTTAGCCGCCTCGTGGAACTTCATGCCTGTTGAAATCGGGTCGCCGGGCTTTATACCATCGGTTGGTGGTGGCCGCTAGAGCGTCTGGCCCTCGACTTCGGGGTCGATTCCTGCCGCAGCGAGGTCTTCGCGGATTCGCTCGCGCAGTGGTGTCGGAACGGTCGACCGACCCACCGGAACGGCTGTCTCGTCGAGGTCTTCCGGCGGGACTTTCCAGTACACGATACAATCACTCGGGAGATAGTACTCGATGCTGTAGCGGTCGGTCGCGCCGCTGTAGTGGACGCGTGCGGCCGACCCTTCGGTCTGCCAGCCCTCGCGGTCGCCAAGGGCCTGCAGGTCTTCCTCGGTGTGTCCCTCGCTCATGTTGTGGCCGTATCGACGCTGGTGCCTACCGGTTTCGGTCTGGGAACAGAACTCGTCACCGGACGCGAACCGTTCCAGCCATCCCCGACCCCTCGTGAGGGATACAGTAGTACTCGTAGGTGCCGGACGCTTCGAACGTGTGACTGTACCGGTCGCCCGCTTCGATGAGCCCCTCTGACAGTCCATCTCTGGCCGCTTGCTCGGTGTCGAAGTCCCCGCTGGCGAAGTAGGTCGCGGCCGTCGGGATGCCGTCGGCCTCGGCAGTCACGGTGTGGCCTACGTCGCTCTCGTTGACCCACTCGACGGTCTCACCGGCGTCGACGGTGACACGCTCGGGGTCGAACGTGAACTCCGCGGTCATCGACACCGTCTGCGGGCCGCTGTCGCCCTGACAGCCAGCAGTCCCGATACCCGCGAGCGCGAGTCCACCCACAGACAGCAGTTTGCGCCGTGTCAGAGGCTGTTCGGTCATGGGTCACAGCGCCACGAAGAGGTCGGTCACGTACATCACCACCAGACCGACGAGGAAGGCCATCATGTTGGTCGCACTCGCCAGACGACCACTCCCGGCGCGCACCATCCCGGTAATCTCCCAGGAGACCTGCAGGATTGCTCCGACCCCGATGGCGAGGAAGACGGCCCCGATAATCGGTGAGTACGCGAGCGAGCCAATCCACCCACCGAGGATGACCGGCGCACCCGCGAGGATACCGAGTGCCGCGAAGTGCTTGAGCGCGGGTCGGGTGCCGTCTGCGACCGGTGCGACGACCGCAGGTCCTTCCGTGATGTTGTGCAACATGAACCCGATAACGAGAAAGGCCCCCAGCGAGACTCGCCCGAGCGCGAAGGAACTCCCGATTGCCAGCCCCTCCGCGAGGTTGTGCAGACCGATGCCCAGCGCGACGAGATAGGCAATCCACAGGCCGCTGCTCGCCCGCTCGTCGCCCGCGGCCGCTCTCCCCTCCCGCCAGGCGCTCACCGACTGGACGAGCAACAGCGAGCCGAGGATGCCGAGCACGACCAGTGCAGTACCTTCGAAGGCACTGGGCACCTCCGCGGCGAGTTCGAACGCTTCGAATCCGGCATCGATTGCGAGGAAGGCCAGTACACCGACCGAGAACAGCAAAATGGCGTGCAGCGAGCGGTCGCTCATCGACTGCATCGCCGGGAACCACAGCATCCCCAGGGCGACCGGTATCACGCCCACGAACAGCCCGACGAGTGCGAGCGTCCAGAGCAAGTCGAGCGTCAGCCCGGGCGTCTGCGTCGGTGCGACGATAGTGTGGTGGAACGTGGCGCCATCGGAGAGAACGAGGACGGTTTCGAGGTCCCAGGTCGGCGTCCAGTGATACGGCAAGACGACCTGGGCACTCTCCATCGGCGCGAGCGTGTTGTCACCGCCTGCTCCCTGTACCTCGAAGTTCCAGTACGCCTCGTCGACGAGCACCTGGGAGATGGTCACCGATTCCGGGCCGCTGTTCGTGACGTGCAACACGACCGTCT
>CAZFOF010000088.1:0-5770 GCA_964520265.1 uncultured Halobacteriales archaeon
CGATGCTGATCGACGAGAACCCCGACGTCGTCGCCTTCGGCGACCCGCAGGGCTTCGGGAGCGCCGACGAGACTGACTTCCTCAAGCCGAATCAGCAGTTCCCGAGCGTCGACGGCAAACGGTCGGTACAGGTGTATCTCGCACGGATGCGCGAGGCACTCCAGGACTTCGAGGCTGCCGGCGGTGACACACACCCGGACAACTTCGCGCTCATTCCGTTCCACACGCCGTTCCCGGGGATGGTTCGCAAGGCCGCAGGGCTCGGGTATCGCCACTGTATCCGCGGAACAAATGTCGAAGAGGAACTCGCCGAGAAAATTGGACGACAGCCCCGCAAGGAGGCCTTCGACAGCGAAGAGGAGTACTTCGATGCCGTCAAAGAGTACACCGATTCACTGACCGAGACCGACCACTACACAGAGTGGTACGAACAGACCATCAATCCGACGCTCGATGTCTCTCGGAAGGTCGGCAACTGGTACACCGGGTCGGTACACATCGCGCGGGCGTCCGGACTCATCCGGGCGTACAACGAGGGAGACGACCTCACCGGCCAGCAGTTGCTCGTTGGTTCCTACGGCTCGGGTGCGCAGGCAGAGATTCACGCCGAAACTGTTCAAAACACCTGGGAAGAAGAAATCGGTGCGCTGAGCATCGAAGAACAGATGGACGCTCGGTACGACCTTTCGTTCGAGGAGTACGAGGAGATTCACGATGTGCACAATCACGACGAAGAGACGGACATCGAGCCCCGGACGACGCCCTCCGGTGAGTTCGTCTTCGATGGCTGGGGACGGATGGGCGAGCGGAAGTACACCTACGTCGAGTAGTACGAATGGGGAGTGAGGGGGAGTCGGTACCGACGGCCGCGGAGGCATTCGACTGCGTCTCCGATGGTGTCGTCGTACTTGACGACGAGCGTACCTGCAGGTACGCCAACGATGCGGTTCTGGCCTATCTGGACTGTGAGCGTGAGGCACTCCTGGGCGAGTCGATATGGGATGTCAGCGACGAGAAACCGACCCGCGCACACGTCGAGGAAGCCATCGAAACGGGCGAAGCGGTCACCGAAGACTACGAGCAAGATACGACGGGACAGTGGTGTGAGGTGTGTGTCCACCCGGACGACGAGGGAGCGACACTGGTGTATCGTGAGTGTACACAGCGCAGACAGCGCGAGCGTGAGCGCAGACGGTACGAGCGCATCATCGAGAGTCTGCCGGTCGGGGTCGGACAGATTATCGGCAGCGACGGGAGACTCACCTACGTCAACGAGCAGTTGGTCGAGATGTTCGGAGCCGACTCCAAGGAGACACTGGTCTCGAAAGAACTCACGGAGATGTACGCCGACACCTCACGGCAAAAAGAGTTCGCTCAGCAGTTGCAGGAAGATGGTCGCATCGAAGGTGCCGATGCACGGTTCGAGACGGTCGATGGCGAGGAGTTCTCTGGCACGCTGACGGCCGCGCTCAACGACGACGGCGAGAAAACGGAGGTTGTCGGCATCCTGGAGGACAGAAGAGAACGCGCGGAGAACAGACGCCGCATCAGGGAACTCCACGACGCGACACGCGATTTGCTTGCCGCCGAGACGATGGAGGAAGTCGCAGAGCGAACCTCGGAGGCCGCTGTCGATATCGGCGGCATGGAAATGAACGGGGTCTACCTCTACGACGAGGAGCGGGATGCGCTCGTACCCACCGCCGTCTCCGACCAGAGCCGCGAGTTACTGGGCGAGCCGCCGGTTATGGACGAGGGGCTGGCGTGGCAGACGTTCCAGACGGGAGAGGCACAGATGTACGACGATGTGTACACCACCGAGGAGCGGTACAACGATGAGACGGTGATGCGAACAGAGATGTTGTTCCCGCTGAGCGAGTACGGCGTGTTGATGCTCGGGTCGACCACGGTGAGTGCGTTCGGGCAAACAGACGTCCAGCTGGCAAGACTCCTTGCGAGCAACGCTGGGGCGGTACTCGGTCAGATCGAACGCGAACAGAAACTCCGCGAGCGCGAACAACAACTCCAGCGGGCCGAAACGCTGTTCGAAAACGCACGGGACGCGTTTTTCCTCGTCAACGTCAAGGCGGAAGAATACATCATCGAGCGTGTCAACCCAGCCTACGAGTCGCTGACTGGACTCGAAATCGAGAGAATTCGCGGGCAGACGATACGCGAGACGTTCAAGGAAGCCGACGCGGAGACGATTTGCAGTTACTACGACGAGTGCGTCGAGACAAAGGAGACCGTCGAATACGTCGAACAGCTTTCGGTGCCAGAGTCAGGGTCGTACTGGGAAACGCGCATCTCGCCGGTCATCATCGACGGCGAAGTCGTCCGGATTGTCGGTGCGACGCGGAACATTACCGACAGGAAAATGTACGAACAGCAACTGGAACAGCAGCGCGACGGACTCGAACTGTTAAACCAGATGGTTCGTCACGACATCCGGAACGACCTGCAGGTCATTTCGAGTTACGGAGAGTTACTCAAATCACGCGTCGAGGATGAGGAGAGGGAGTACGTCGACCGGATTCTGACGAACGCAGAGACAGCCGTCGAGTTGACGCGGACGGCGCGTGACCTCTCGGGGACGATGCTCCAGACAGAGACGAACGTCAAACCGGTGTCGATACGACCCGTCCTCCAGGGAGAAGTCGACGAGATACGGACGACGTACACGGATGCAGTCGTCACGGTCACAGGCGAGATTCCGACCGTGACCGTCGTCGCCGACGAGATGCTCTCGTCGGTGTTCCGGAACATCATCAAAAACGCCATCCAGCACAACAACAGCGAGGTGCCGACTGTCGACATCTCCGTCGCGACACGCGATGGGCGTGTCCACGTCAACGTCGCGGACAACGGCCCCGGCGTTCCCGACAAACAGAAAGAAGTGATATTCGGCAAAGGAGAAAAAGGGCTCGAAAGCGAGGGGACGGGAATCGGTCTCTACCTCGTCAATACGCTCATCGACCGCTACGGCGGGGACGTGCAGGTACACGACAACGAACCCGAAGGGACAGTCGTCACTGTCACCTTGGAGCGTGCCTGAGGAAGACGGTCTCAGGGAAGGTCGCGCAGTCCGTCGAGCAGGCCGTCGAGGTCGGTGTCGGTCACGGCAAGTGAGTAGCCATCGATGCGTGCGAGTTCGGTCGCGTGTTCCCAGACCCGGTCTTCTGTGATGCCGTGTAAGACGACGGCGTTAGGTGTGGGATTGACGACGCGCAGTGCGACCAGTGGCGACTCGCCGCGGGAGACGTTCGTAAAGACCAGCGCACGGTTCGTGCTCTGTCCGTAGAGGCTGTAGAACTCGTCGGCAGAGAGGCGCTGGATGGCCTTGATGGAGTCGAGTACCGTGTGACCGGCGACGGTGCCACGGTCGCCACGGGCCAGTTCCGTGGCGTCGATGGCGTCGTAGTAGCGTTCGAGCGGGATGTTCGCCGAGTACTCACGGAGGTCGTGGACGACCTGGCTGTCGAACCCTGCCGAGAGCACGCGTGCGTGCTGGCGGATGTGGCGACTGCCCCGCCGCTCGTCGATATCGAGCAGACAGTCGACGACGCGCTGGATGACGCCGATGCCGGGGTTCTCCCGACGCCCACTCTCGTAGTCGGAGACGACAGACGGGGAGACGTCGAGTTCGTCCGCCAAGTTCGTCTGTGCAATCTCGAAGTCAGTTCGCCACTTTCGCAGCGTCGCGCCTGGATCCTCGCTGAGCGTGACCTCACCAGCCATCTTCTCGGCGAGTTCCTCCCGTGGCCCCCGTGTCATGCTTTACTTGGAGACACGAGTCGGGCAAAAGTGTATCGAAACCCCCATCGACAATCGACGTATCTCTGTCTGCGATGGCTGTAGCAGGTTTGATTGGCCGGGGAGTCGAGACCCCGGTATGGCAGGACAACTCAGCGGGCAGACCGCCGTCGTCACCGGTGGTGCCAGTGGCAACGGGCGAGCAATCTGTGAGACCTTCGCCGACCACGGCGCGGCAGTCGTGGTCGCAGACCGGCGAGAAGAGCCAAGACAGGGTGGCACGCCGACACACGAACTCATTCAGGAGGCAGGCGGCGAGGCGTCCTACGTCGACTGTGACGTGACCAGTCGCGACGACCTGGCGGCGGCAGTCGCGGCGGCCGACAACTTCGGCGGTGTGGACGTGATGGTAAACAACGCCGGTATCTTCCGGGGCGAGAAGTTCCTCGATATCCGCGAAGACGACCTCCAGCAGTTCCTCGATGTGAACGTCAAAGGCGTCTTCTTCGGTGCACAGGTCGCCGCCGAACGGATGCTAGAGGACGACGGCGGCAGCATCGTCAATATGTCCTCGATGGGTGCCGTTCGGGCGCTGGGTGCGTACACGAGTTACGACCTGACGAAAGGAGCCGTCGCCTCGCTGACGTACTCGCTTGCCGACCGCTTTGGTGGCGAGGGCATCCGCGTCAACTGCATCATGCCCGGCATCATCGGAACGGCGATGACCGAAGACGACGTGCCGATTGTCGGCACCGACCAGGGCGACCAGTACGCGAAATCCTCGATTCCGATGGAACGCTTTGGCGACCCCGAGGAAGTCGCCGATGCCGCGCTCTTTCTCGCCAGCGAACAGTCCTCGTACGTCAACGGCGAGTCGCTGGTCGTCGACGGCGGTGTGACACACACCGGGTGAGGAATGGGCTGGCCGAAGCAACCGGGCAAAACCAGGAGAGGACGTCCACAGAAGCGTCGTCCAGTACCAGCCAGAGGTTTATACGGAAACACGCACTATCTCCGGGTGATGGCCGAAATCGTCAGAACCGACGGCGTTCTCGGTGGCGACCCGCGAATCGAGGGAACCCGCATCGGCGTTCTTCACGTCTACGAACTGGTGGCGCAGGGTGACCACCCGCCCGTCGACGTCGCCGACCAACTCAACATTTCGCTGGGTGAGGTCTATTCGGCGCTGGCGTACTACCACGAACATTCTGACGTGCTGCGCGAGGTTCGACATCATCACGAGGAAGCCGAAATGACGCTTCGCGAAGAGTCGCTGTCTCCGCCGGAACCGGCGAAATAGATGGGTGTCCTGACAGACGAACACGTCCCGAGCGTGTTCATCACGACACTCCGGTCGAACGGGCACGAAGTCGTGGAAGCGAACGAGGTTTTCGGTGAGGTAACTGACGACGAGGCACTCCTCCGGTACTGTGGAGAGAACGACCTCATTCTCTTCACTCACGACCGAGACTTCGCAGGCACGCTCGCTGAAACTGTCGACCACGCGGGTATCGTGGTGTACACTAACGCGACATATCTCCGGGACGACCCAGAAGCGACTGTCCGAGCGCTCGAACGGGTCTTCGCTCACTATCCGCCAGACGAACTCCGAAACGAACTCGTCTGGCTCGACCAGTGGCAGTAGGCTCCGCAACCACTAAACGCAGTCCGTGCCTCCCCTCTGGTAATGGACTGGACGGAGAAATACCGGCCGTCGACGCTGTCGGAACTCCGGGGCAACGACAAGGCCAGGGACGCGCTCCGCAAGTGGGCTGATACGTGGGACGACCACCAGCAGGCGGTCATTCTGCACGGTTCACCCGGCATCGGGAAGACCTCCGCAGCACACGCGCTCGCGTCGGACATGGGGTGGCCGACCATCGAGTTCAACGCCAGCGACACGCGGACGAAAGACGTCATCGAGCAAGTCGCCGGCGAGGCAGCCAAGTCAGGGACACTGTCGGCGGGTGGGAGCGGCCGACGGGTCGTCATCATGGACGAGGCCGACAACATCCAC
>CAZFOF010000088.1:5780-8247 GCA_964520265.1 uncultured Halobacteriales archaeon
CATGGAGTATCAGGTGGGTCTTATTATCCCTTACGCCGACCGCGGTGGGTCGCGAGCAGTCACCAGTCTCGTCAAAGAGGCCGGCCAGCCGATGATTCTCATCGCAAACGAGTTCTACGAGATGTCGAACGGCCTCCGCAACGCCTGCCAGGACATCGAATTTCGCGACGTCTCGAAGCGGTCGATTGTCCCCGTCCTCCGTGACCTCTGCCGGAAAGAGGGAATCGAGTTCGAAGACGACGCACTGGAGTCGATTGCAGAGATGAACAGCGGCGACCTCCGCGGGGCGGTCAAAGACCTCCAGGCCCAGGCCGACGGAAAAGACCGCCTGACCAGCGACGATGTCGTCAGCGGAGAACGTGACCGAACCGAGGGGGTCTTCGATTATCTCGATACGGTCATCAAACAGGCCGATCCACAGGAAGCCCTTGAGTCGTCCTACGATGTCGACGAGACACCGGACGACCTCATCAACTGGATCGAGGACAATATGCCCAAAGACTACGAGGGCGAGGAGTTGGCCGCCGCCTACGACTATCTGGGCAACGCCGACCGCTGGCTGGGGCGTGTGCGTGCGACACAGAACTACACGTTCTGGCGGTACGCATCGGACAACATGACCGCCGGTGTCGCCGCCGCCCGAGACGGCAAGAAAAGCGGCTGGACGCGGTACGGCCCGCCGAGTTACTGGTCGAAACTCGGCCGGACGCGGGGAACCAGGGACAAACGCGATTACATCGCCACCAAGATTGCCGAAACCAACGGCGTCTCCGTGGGGACGGCACGCAGAGAGATTATGCCCCACCTCTCCGTGATGACCCACCACTGCAAGAACCGCGAACTGACGATTGCGATGGCGGCCCGCTACGACCTGGAGGAGGCACACGTCGCCTTCGTGACCGGGAGCGGGAAAGACACGAACAAAGTACAGTCCATCGTCGAGAAAGCACAAACACTGCGGGAGGAACAGGCGGCCGAACACAGCGACGGAGCCTTCGAGGGGAGTGCCGACGTGTCGATGCCGGCCGAGGACAGCGAGGCGGACAGTGAGAGCGACGACGACAGCGGCGGCCAGGTGACGCTGACGGGAGAGAGCGAATCGAGTGATGAAGCAGACGACGAGACAGAGGAATCAGCCGACGCCGACGACTCGCAGGCTGGACTCTCGGATTTCATGTGAACAGACGGCGAATCTGACTGCCGCTTTTATCCGGTGTCTCCTGTCGTGTTTCGAACCGAGGTGAGAGACTGCCAGTCAAACCCCTTCGTTTCGACTTGAATTCGCCAGCAAGCGAGTGTGTACTCGCGTTTTATCTGGAGGTGAACCTCCCCCTCCGAGAGCTACGGGCAGTATATAGCTCTCTGGAGGCGTTCAGCGAGAGAAAAGCGGTGAGCGGTGTCCACCGATCAGTCGTCAGCGCCAGCAGCGTTCGGGCTGTCGGCATCCGCGGTGGAGTCCGCGGCGTGGTCGTCGGAGAGGAACGCGGCCGTCGAGGCGACGGCGAGCGAGCCGAAGATAATCTGTGCGGCGGTGTGGTGAAGCACCTGCGCAGTCGCGCCGTAGTTGAAGATGGTGTTGGCACCCAACAGTACCTGAACGGGCAACACGAGGACGGCAAGCGTCGTCGCATAGCGGATGAGGCGACTCTGGCCACTCCGCCAGGCGAGTGCGGCAGTACCGATGATGAAAAAGCCGGTAACCATCGCGACGAGTCGGTGGAACCACTCGACGAAACTCGGCCAGTTGGCCGGGAACAGACCGAGCCAGCCGTCACAGAACGGCCACGCCGCACCACAGGCGAGGCCTGCACCGATAGCTCCGGTGTACACCCCGAGCAAGATGAGCGCGAAGGCAAGCACTGTCGTCGTCGCCGCGAGGTGGCGAAACGAGAGCTTCATATCGCCATCTGAGGACTCCACTCATATCAACTTCGCCATTCCGAAATTCCCACGAAGGCGAGAGGTTCGACAACCGACGACATCGCGTTCGGTGGGCTTTTTGTGGGTGCCGGGGAGAATTGTATCATGGGACTTGACGAGGATTCACTCGACTATCACGTGGAAGACCCGCCCGGGAAAATCGAGATTTCGACGACGAAACCGACCAACACGCAACGCGACCTGAGCCTGGCATACTCGCCGGGTGTCGCTGCGCCGTGTCGAGAAATCCGAGACGACAGTGAGAAGGCCTACAGTTACACCGCCAAAGGCAACATGGTCGGTGTCGTCTCGGACGGGTCGGCCGTACTCGGCCTGGGCGACATCGGGCCGGAAGCATCGAAACCGGTCATGGAGGGGAAGGGGGTTCTCTTCAAACGCTTTGCCGATATCGACGTCTTCGACATCGAACTCGACCACGACAACGCCGAGCAGATGGTACAGACCATCAAGGCGATGGAGCCGACCTTCGGCGGCATCAATCTCGAAGACATCAAGGCACCGGAGTGTTTCGAGGTCGAAGAGCGAC
>CAZFOF010000089.1:0-8220 GCA_964520265.1 uncultured Halobacteriales archaeon
CCTATCTCGACTACCAGGCCGAGAAGTTCGTCGAGCGCTTCGACGCCAACTCCTACCTGTATCTCACCCGGGCGATGGACAACTACGACCTCTCGGCCGGATTCGAGGACGACGCCGACGCGCTGGCGGCCTTCGACGGCGAGGCGATGGTCATGTCTTTCACCGCCGACTGGCATTTCACCACCGCACAGGCCGAATCCCTCGCCGAGGCGATGCGGAAGGCAAACGTCGATGTCGCACACCACGTCGTCGAGTCCGACCACGGACACGACGCCTTCCTCGTCGAACCGGAAAACGTCGGCCCGCCGCTGTCGGACCTGCTCACGGAGGGCCTCGACGGGAACGCGATTACCGACACCGATGCCGATGAAGACCTCTCGGGAGAACGCGAGTTCGCACCCGTCCACAACAGTCTCTTCAGCGACTGAGTTCCACGACTCGTTTCTCGTGACAATGTAGCACACACATTTATGCTCGCAGCAAAAGTATGACTAGCTGTCATGTCTGAGCACAACGAGTCGTCGACACGCATCACGTTCGGGACGACAATTTGTGACGCGGAGGGCAACGAACTCGGGACGATACGTGCCTTCGACGAGCACGGGTTTTACGTCTCCATCGACGACGGTATCGAGTCGCTGTCGGGTGAGCACATCACCGCCGGCAGCCCCGGTGAGGCCGAGTTGATGTGGCGCTGCTGGGACTGTGGCGAGGTCGGCAAAATCGAGGATATTCCCGAGGAATGCCCGTCCTGTGGCGCGCCGAAGGAAGACATCTATTACTGGCAGGAGGACTGAGAGAGGCTGTATGGACATCGTCGTCTTCGGTGCCGGGAGTCTGGGAACTCTCGTCGGTGGCGTGTTGGCCCGCGACCACGACGTGACACTCGTCGGGCGCGACCCCCACGTCGACACCGTCCAGTCGTCGGGACTGCGAATCTCCGGCGCTCTCGCGGAGACGGTCGCGCCCGCGGCGGTGACGACCCCACCGGCGCGTGCCGACCTCGCTGTCGTGACGGTCAAGACCTTCGACACTGCGGCGGCCGCGGCGGCGCTGGCCGATACCGACCTCGACGCTGCGCTCTCGTTACAAAACGGGATGGGCAACGAGGCGACGCTTGCGGCCACACTCGACTGTCCGGTTCTCGCCGGCACCTGCACATACGGCGCGCGCATGGTCGAGGCGGGACACGTCGAGTGTACCGGCGTCGGCGAGATCGTTCTCGGCGAGCGTGACGGCGGAGAGTCGGCGGTGGCAACGCGCGTCGGTGGTGCCTTCGAGAGTGCCGGACTGGATACGACCGTCGCCGCGGATATGCCACAACGGCTCTGGGAGAAACTGGCGGTCAACTGCGGTATCAACGCGACAACGGCGCTGGCGCGCGTCGAGAACGGGGCGCTCGTCGACGGCCCGGCACGCCAGACAGCGTATGCCGCCGCCCGCGAGGTTGCACAGGTGGCCCGCGACCACGGCGTTGCCCTCACCGCGACGGCAGCAACGAACGCACTCGCCTCGGTTGCACAGACGACTGCCGAAAACACGTCCTCGATGGCACAGGATATCGCCGCCGGCACTCGGACGGAAGTCGATGCTATCAACGGCTACGTCGTTGCCGAGGCGGCCGACCCGGTACCGGTCAACGAGACGCTGACGAATCTGTTGCAGGCCTGGGAACACGGCCGGGGACTGCGAGCGAGCGAGGACTAGGCTGGCGGTTCGTGTTCGAACTCAGCCGGCAATCCCGTGTGCCGAACACCAGACCACTCTTCGATGGTGAGACGATAGATGTGCACTTTCTCGAACTCTGCTACCTGTTCGAGGAGGTCTGGGTGCCAGGCGTGTTCGACAATCGCCTCTTCGGCCTCGCCCCACTCCGGGCGTGGTACCTTTTCGATGGTTCCACGCAGCATGACACTGGCCCAGTTGAACGGCGAGTCTACACTGTAGACCAGAAACCGAACCATCTCGGCGCGGTCGCTCAACTGCATCTTCCGACTCTCCCCGTTGCCGATGTAGGTGAAATGGAGGTGTTTCTCACCGTCGTAGCCAAACGACAGCGGTACCATGTACGGGCCGTCTGGGGCCGGTAACCCGAGCACGCCGGTGTCCTGGCTCTCGAGGAAATCCTCGATTGCCCCTTCGGACATTTGTCTCATCCCGAAGTCCTGTAGTCGATTCACTGTCATGTGTATATATACAACAGTACGAACAATAAACAGTAGTATAATTATCATTCACTGAGAATATGCCACGTCGGTCATGGAGACTGCTAGAACGATGACTCAGGCTATCATCGGCTCAGTTTCGGCCGATGACCCACAGTGCGGCGAAACCGCCAGCGACGAGTGCGAACACGTAACTTTCGACGCGGTAGAGCAGTGCCGTTGCGAAGGCGGTCGGTTGGGAGAGTCCCGCGACGGCGACGAGCAACACGAGCAGCGCCGCTTCGACACCGCCGAGACCACCAGGAGAGGGGACAAGCCCCGCTAGCGTACTCGCAGGGACGATAAAGAAGACGAGCAACACCGAGAGGTTCATCCCGAGTGCGAGTCCGGCGAAGTACATCGGCAACGCGAAAAAGACCCACCCGAGATAGGAGTAACAGAGCGCCCGGGCCAGTGCTTTGGGGTCGGCGGCGATACGCTCGAATGAGGTGTTGAGTTCGCGCATCCGCCCGCGCAGCGAGTCGATGCTGAACAGCCGCGTTCGCCTGGCAAGTGGCCCAACGAGGCGGAGGACGAACCGCCCGACCTGGAATCGGAACCGCCAGGTTCCGACCGCAAGCAGGGGGATGCCCGCGGCCATTCCTGCCAGCCCTATCGCCAGCGGTCGCACGCTCGCCGGCAGCGAGGCGTTGTACAGCAACGCAGCGAAGCCGATACCAGCAAACGAGAAGAATGGAAACAGATTCAGGAGGTCGGCAGTGACGACACTGGCGAGGCTGTCCTCGTAGCTTGCTTCTGTATCCTGTGAGAGCACGTAGGCGATAAAGGGTTCACCGCCAGCCTGTCCCAGCGGTGTGACGTAGTTGGCAAACGTCGCGGCGTAGTAGGTGACCGCCAGCCGTCGAAAGGCGACGGGAATCCCGACGACGCCGAGTACCACCTGCCAGGCGCGGGCCCAGGCGAGCAGACAGAGTGCCGTCGAGAGACACCCGACAGCGACCCACCGAAGTTTTGCCGTCGCCAGTGTTGCTGTGAGTGCTTCGAGTCCGACACTGACGCTGAGCAGACCGATGACCGCAAACGCGACCAGAAAACCTAGTCCAGCCTGGATGAGGCGCTTGCGGTCGAACAACTCACCGACGTCGTCGATACGCACAGTTACTCGACGTATCCCAGGTCGCGCAGTCTGTCTTTCGTCTCGCTGTCCATCTCTGCCAGCGGGTCGTCGGCCGTGACATCGTTCCACTCCCCGCCGACACGTTCCTCGAAAGTGACGAGTGCATTCTCGACGCTTGCGAGAACCTCGTCGTCGACGCCTGCGATGTCGGTCGTCTCTCCTGGGTCGTCGGAGAGTCGGTAGGCCTCGTCGGCGATGCGTTCGTTGCGGATGTATTTCCCGTCAGCGCGTCGCGCTGCTCGCATCCGCGAGTAGAACCGTGAATTGTTGTCGAGGTCGATACCGGCCTCGGCGGCCTTGGATTCGAGTTGGTTCAGTTCGACGACCGGCCGATGGTACTCGACGAAGGCAGTGTCGCCGAGTTCTCCGTCACGGTAGGACGACGACACGAGTGAGCGGGTTGGGTCGAGTGACTCCCCCCGTCCGTCGACGCCCGTCGTGTCCAGAATCGTGTGATAGAGGTCGTGTAACTCGACAGGTGTCTGCTCGTCTCTGCCCGCGTCGAGTTCCGGGTGTTTCACCAGCAGCGGGACGTTGACGAGTTCGTCGTAGATGTTGAACTCGTGGCCGTAGAGGTCGTGTTCGCCGTGGAGTTCGCCGTGGTCGGCGCAGACGACGACCATCGTCTCCTCCCACAGCCCTTCCTCGCGGAGCCAGGTGAACAGGCGGTCGAGTTGGTCGTCCATGTGGCGGATTTCGGCGTCGTAGAGCCCACGGATGGCCTCCCACTCCTCGTCGTCGATGTCACACGCACCGCAGTTGTAGGCCTTCGAGTTCTGGCAGATGTCGGTGGAGTCGACACCCGGTGCGAACGTCTCGACGTACTCTTGGGGTGGGTGATACGGGAGGTGGGCGTCCATGAGATTGATGAACGCGAAGAACGGGTCGTCACCGCTCGCACTGCCGATGTCCGCTGACCTCCCGTTGACAGACTCGATGAACGATTTCGTTCGGTCGATGACAGCGGGTGTCTTCGAGTCCTCGCCACCGCCGGCTGCCAGGCGTTCGTGGACAGCGTTGCCCAGTTCTACGACGCGGTTCGCCAGGTTCCGCAGGCGCTCGTAGTCGTTCATCGTCTGCCAGAGTCGAGCCAGCGGGCCCGAAAGCAGGTCACCTGGCATCACCTTGAAGAAGTTATCCTGCTCGTCGAAGCCGCTTGTCAGGTGCGTATACGGGGTAATCCAGGCATTCGAGGAGTAACAGCAGGTCGCATACCCTTCAGCAGAGAGTGATTCCGCAAGCGTCGTCGCACCGTCGAGATACGGCGTTTCCTGTGTCGCGTTGTGTTCGCTCGGATAGCGACCAGTAAACAGTGAGGCGTGTACTGGAAGCGTCCACGGCGCTGGCGCAGTCGCCTGCTCGTAGACACGCGCCTCCTCGGCGAAGTCGGCGAGTGCCGGCGTCGTCGGTTCGTCGTGGCCGTACACCGTCAGGTGATCCTTCCGGACGGTGTCCAGCACGACGAACAGCACGTTCGGCCGGGCAGACGTGGTCATACTATGCCGGCGGCAGGCCATGAGGTTAAAAACCGCGGATTACCGCGGGGAAGTGAGAGAAAACGGTCGACGTTCAGAACGGTGCGTCTGGACCTTCGTCGTCGTCGCCATCGCCGGATTCACCGGGGAACGACGGGCTCATGCCACCCTCGGCGCCGCCGGACATTCCCTCGGAACCGCCCATGCCAGTCGAGGCGTTGACGCTGTCGATTTCGGCAATCTCCTTCGTCATGCGTGTCTTGATGGCCTGGATGGTCATCGGTGAGATGCCACAGCCGGAACAGGCACCGCCCAGCTGGATCGTGACGCTTCCTTCCTCGCGGTCGAGGTTCTGGATCGCTGCACTGCCGCCGTGCATCTGAATCTGCGGGAAGTTCCGGCGCAGGAAGTTCGTAATCCGCTCGCGGAGTTCATCGTCTGAGGACTCGGTATCCGTGCTCATAGTGGATGTGTATTGTCCGTGAGCGGGCTTAGTCCTTTGGACTCACATAGTCGGTTGACCGGCCACGCTGTCGGAACTGCGAGTGCCCTCCCACGCGAGTTGGGCCGAATTTGGGTCTCATCTGGAAAAATGATTATTATCAAACACTCCGGATACCCGAGCGGAGCAGTCCAATGAATTCCCCATCAAGACGAGACGTACTGAAAGGTATCGGAAGCACAAGCGCATTACTGGTCGGCGGGACTGGTATCGCAAATGCGAGAGGAAACGGCAAACGACAGGGTGCGAGCGCGGCGAACACGATTCTCGACATCGTCGAAGCAAGCGACGACTTCGATACGCTGGAACTCGCACTCGAAGAGACGGGTCTTGCCGCTGTCCTCGATGGTAACGGTCAGTTCACGGTGTTCGCACCGACAGACGGAGCCTTCGGAGACTTGCTCGACGCACTCGAGAGTACTGCTGAGGAACTCCTGGCCAGAGACGACCTGGCGGACATCCTGCTGTATCACGTGACGAAGGGTCGCCGATACGCAGCCTCGGTTGTCAACGCGCCGCAAGTCGAGATGGCGAACGGTGAGACGCTCGCCGTCGCCGGTACCGAACTGAACGGTGGCAGCAGCGAGTTGGGCGGCGCCGACATCGTCACGACCAACATCGAAGCGTCGAACGGAGTCGTCCACGTCATCGACGGCGTCCTCCTGCCGCCGTAACTCACTGAGTACTGATACCCAGCGAATCCACTCTGCGGGATGAACACTCCCGCAGACCTACGATGACGCCCGCCATCCCCCGGGCTGACCGGTCAGACAGCCGATGGGCTTACAAAGACCGCTTGAGTTATCGGGGACGATGGAGGCAGTCCTCTGGTACGTGCTGACCGGTACCCGGGGCGGCGGCAACCGGGTGCGGATTCTCCGGGCCATCGACGAGCGACCCCGGAACGCCAACCAGCTTGC
Organism: uncultured Halobacteriales archaeon; assembly: GCA_964520265.1. Lineage (GTDB taxonomy): Archaea > Halobacteriota > Halobacteria > Halobacteriales > Haloarculaceae > Salinibaculum. The sequence continues at coordinate 6,240 of CAZFOF010000089.1, forward strand.
GGATGATCTGGATCTGGATTACAAGACTGTTCGCCATCACCTGGACGTACTCACGGAGAACGACATGGTCACCAGCAGCGGCGACGACTACGGCGCGGTCTATCTGCCGACCGACCGGGTGCAACATCACTGGGACACAGTCGAGCAAATCATCGAGGAGGTCGAATAATATGGTCGAAATTGGGAAAGCAATTAAACTGAATTGGTTACTACGAGGTGCAAGATGGGTATCTGGCTGACTGCAGCGGGTGCGGCTTCGGCGTTTAACGTCGCCCTCCTGCTGGTGCTCGTGGGTATCTGGGTGGGCAACTACCGGGATATCGGCTCGAAGCATGCCCTCGGACTCGCGATTTTTGGCACGCTCCTGCTCGCGGAGAACTTGCTGGCGTTTTACTACTACGTGCTCGACCCGCAGGTCGCACAACTGCTCAGGAGTGCTGCACCCGTCGCCGGTCGGGCGATGTCGATTGTCCAGTTCCTGGAACTGGCCGGCCTGCTCTTTCTCGCCTGGGTCACCTGGGAGTGACAGGCCTCTTCGCCGGACTTTCCGAACGCTTCCGGGCCGAATTTGGGTGAGAGTGTGGCGACTCTTGGGAAAATGCACTTTAACTGACCTTTCTACCGTTGTAGTGATGTCACGACCCAATCGACGGCAGATGCTCGCAACGATGGGAAGCGCACTCACAGTCGGTCTGGCTGGCTGTGGAGGCGGCGGTGACGGCGGAGATGGTGGGGATACCCCAACTGAGACTGAAACTGACGGCGACCCGACCGAAACCGAGGCCGAGCCAACCGAGACGGAGACCGACCAGGCGACCGGCAACGTCCGCGTCGCACACTTCTCCCCCGACGCACCCAACGTCGACGTGTACGTTGACGACCAGCGCGTCCTCCAGGACGTGCCATTCCGGGCAGTCAGCGACTACCTCGACGTCCCGACCGGGGCGCGAACGGTGCAGATTACTGCCGCCGGTGACAGGGACACAGTTGCCTTCGAGGGAGACGTCGACGTAATGGAGGGTGACTTCACCGTGGCAGCGGTCGGCGAGTTGACCAGCGAAGACACCGAGTTCCAGCCGCTCGTGCTTGCCGACGACAACAGCGACGTCGGCGATGACATGGCACGCGTGCGTCTCGTCCATGCCTCGCCCGACGCACCCGCGGTTGATGTGACGGTCGCAGATACTGGCGACGCCCTCTTTGACGGCGTTGCCTTCGGAGATTCGGGATACGTCGAGGTGCCGGCTGGAACGTACACGCTCCAGATGCGTCCGGACACCGACGGAAACGACGGTGATGTCGTCGCGGAGTTTACTGTCGAACTCAATGGGGGAACCGTCTACACCGGGTTCGCTGGCGGGTATCTCACGCCGGACGACGAACCCACCAGCGAAGCCTTCGATTTGACGCTTGTCGTCGATGCAGGTGCTGGCGGCGGCGGCATCGTCGAACCCGCCAACGTGCGCGCGGCACATATGTCCCCCGACGCGCCGAACGTCGACATCTACGTCGACGGCAACACGGTTCTGACCGATGTTCCCTTCCGGGCGGTCAGCGACTACCTCGAAGTCGCGGCTGGCGCACACCAGTTCACAATCACCGAGGCAGGCAACCAGGACAACGCTGTCTTCGACCAGGAGATTACGCTGGAGGCCGCCGATTACACACTCGTCGCCAGCGGCGAACTCGGCGAAGACACCTTCGAGGTACTCCCGCTCGAAGACGACAACAGCGACCCCGGCGGAAATATGTCGCGTCTCCGGGCCGTCCACGTCTCGCCCGACGCCGGCACCGTCGACATCACGGTCGAGGCTGGCCCTGTCCTCTTCGACGGTGTCTCCGTCAAACAATCGGGCGACACCACAGTCGAGGCCAACGACTACACCGTGCAGGTCAGACCGGACACCGACGACAACGATGGCGAGGTGGCCTACGACGCCGACGTGTCGCTGAACGGCGGCACCGTCTACACCGCCTTCGC
>CAZFOF010000090.1:0-1611 GCA_964520265.1 uncultured Halobacteriales archaeon
CTCCTGATTTCGCCGTACTACAACAAGCCCGAACAGCGCGGGTTCATCGAACACTACGAGACCATCGCCGACGAGGTGGACGTGCCACAGATTGTCTACAACGTCCCTTCACGAACCGGTCAGAACATCGAAGCCGAGACTGTCGCCGAACTCGCCACACACGAGAACATCCAGGGGTTCAAGGCCGCCGGTGGCGACCTGAACCAGGTCAGCGAAATCGTCGAGAAGACCCGTGACCAGGAGTTCGACGTGCTCTCGGGCAACGACGGCGAGACGCTGTCGATTCTCTCGGTCGGCGGCACGGGCTGTATCAGCGTCGGCGCGAACGTCGAACCCGAGCGCATGAGCGCGATGGTGCACGCAGCACTCGACGAGGACTACGCAGAGGCACGCGCACGCCATCACGATCTCGGCCCACTCTTCCGTGGAATGTTCTGGGAGACGAACCCGATTCCGGTCAAGGCGGCACTGGAGATTCGCGGCCACGGCAACGGGAACGTGCGCCCGCCGTTGACTGAAGCCACCGAGGAGACCTACGAACGACTCGAGGAACTCCTCACCCAGTACGACGAAGCGTACGAGACCGCGGAGGCACAATGACGACGCTGGGCGTCAACGGCGCAGCGGGGCGGATGGGACAGACCGTCATCGAGACCGCGAGCGACCGCGACGATGTGGATGTCGCCTTCGGCATCGACGTAGACGGCGACGCCGACCTCTCAGTTCCCCTCTATGACCCCGAGGAAACTGCCGACGCACTCGCCGAACACGACCCCGACGCTGTCATCGACTTCACCGTTCCGGACTCGACAGTTCCCCTCGCACAGGCCTGCGCCGAGGCAGGTGTCGCTCTCGTCGTCGGGACGACCGGTATCGACGAAGACCAACTCTCCGTCTTGCAGGAGGCCAGTGGGGCCACGCCGCTGCTCAAAGCCACCAACTTCTCCCGCGGAATTCAGGCACTCCTGCGTGCGCTGGGGCCTGCACTGGAGGCGCTGGATGGCTACGACGTGGAGGTAATGGAGACCCATCACAACCAGAAACGCGACGCACCGAGCGGGACGGCAAAGACGATTCTTGGCGAGATTAGCGACCACCGGGAGTTCGAGACGGTCGCTGGCCGCGAGGGTATCCAGCCACGCGAGGACGGCGAAGTGGGGATGCTCGTCCGCCGTGCGGGCGATATCCGCGGCGAGCACGAGGTCATCCTCGCGGACAACGACGAAGTGCTCTCGATTAGCCACCGCGCGGAAGACCGTGCCGTCTTCGCCGCTGGCGCAATCGATGCAGCAGTGTGGCTGGCAGACCAAAATCCGGGATGGTATAGTTTCGGAGACGTAATCGACGACTCATGAGCCTGCAATCCGATATCGAAACCCTGTGGGAACGCTACGACGACGGCCTGACGGCGGCCGATGTGACAGACGACGACCTGACCGTCCTCGCGGAGTTCCTCGCCGCGCTGGAGGCTGGCGAGATTCGCGCCGCAGAGAAGCGAAACGGCGAGTGGGAAGCCAACGCCTGGGTCAAACAGGGCGTCCTGCTCAACTTCGGCCTGCGCGAGATCTCTCAGTACGAGTACGGTGGCGTCACCTACAACGACGTTCTCCC
>CAZFOF010000090.1:1621-3922 GCA_964520265.1 uncultured Halobacteriales archaeon
TCCGCCGCGGGGCCTACCTCGGCGAGGACATCATCATGATGAGTCCCTCCTTCGTCAACATCGGCGCACACGTCGGCGACGGGACGCTCGTGGACTCCTGTGATACGGTGGGGTCGTGTGCCCAGATCGGCGAGAACGTCAAACTCGGCGCGAACACGCTCATCGGCGGCGTGCTCGAACCCGTCGAGGGTGCCCCGGTCATCGTCGAGGACGGCGCGTCGCTGGGCGCTGGCTGTCGCGTCACCAGCGGATTCGTCGTCGGCGAAAACAGCGTCGTCGGTGAGAACACGCTGTTGACGCCGCGGATTCCGGTCTACGACCTCGTCGAAGAGGAAATCGTCTACGGTCACCTCCCGCCGGAACGGCGTGCCTTTTCGCGCTACGTCGAGTCGTCTATCAGCGACCACGACCTGTTCGACGGCGGCGCGTACAAACCCGCCGTCGTCGCGACAGACCTCGAACAGGAGACGCTGGAAAGTACCGAGCGCGAAGACGCGCTCCGTGAGTAGTCGCGGCGCGGTCGGCTTCGTCGAGGAGCTGGTTTGTATGGCATCGGCACCCTCGACAGTCTAGGGCGGATTTTAAGCAGGAAGGTGCACGTATCTGCACACATGGGTAGGAAGACAATCTCACTGGCCGACGACGCCTATGAGAAACTGGAAGCACACAGACGGGAGGGTGAAAGTTTCAGTGACGTCGTGCGGCGACTTGCGGACGGTGTCACGCTCGCCGGCTATCACGGAGTACTTGAAGAAGAGACGGTCGACGAACTTGAGGAAATTATCACGGAGCGACGGGAACACTGAGCGGAGCATCGACGATGTGGAAGTCGTTTCTTACTGAAAAAGCGGAACCCTTGTAATCCGCCGTCACCCCTGTTTGGCCAATGAGTCAGGCTACGTCGCCGCCGATACGTCGCCTCGCGGACTGGAACCACGAGCGACTACAGCGCCTCGCAAGCGAACACGGCACACCGCTGTACGTGGTCGACCTCGACCGCGTCCAGGCGAACTACCGCCGCTTCGCCGGTGCCTTTCCCGACGCCCACGTCATGTACGCCGCGAAGGCTCACACCGGCCGGGCCGTCCTCTCTGCGCTTCTGGATACGGGCGCGGATATCGAGTGTGCCGCTCGCGGGGAACTGCAGCGTGCCATCGCGGCCGGCGCTGACCCGAACACGCTGCAGTACACCGCAGTCAATCCACCCGCCGCTGACCTCGACTACGCGGCCGACCTCGGTGCCGAGAATCCCGGACTTACCATCACGGCGGGTGCGGAGGACACCTTCGACCGCCTCGAAGAACGCGGCTACGACGGCCGTGTCGCCATCCGCATCAACCCCGGTATCGGGACGGGTCACCACGAGAAGGTCGCCACCGGAAAGGACGCGAAATTCGGCATCCCCTACGACAGTGTCCCAGAGGTTGCCGCGGACGTAGGCGAGCGGTTCGACCTCGTCGGCATCCATGCCCACGCCGGCAGCGGCGTCCTCCACGACGACCTGGACGACCACTGTCGCGCCATCGGCAAGGTCGCAGAGATGGCACGGGAGGTCGGCGACCTGGAGTTCGTCGATTTCGGCGGTGGCTTCGGCGTTCCCTACCACGAAGACGAGGAACCACTCGACATGTCTGTCGTCGGCGAGCGCGTCCGCGAGGCAGTCGGTGACCTCGACGCACAGATTGCGCTGGAACCGGGCCGCTACGTCGTTGCCGACGCGGAACTCATCCTGATCGACGTGAACACCAAAAAGGAGACGCCCGCGGCGACGGTCGTCGGCGTCGATGCCTCGCTGGCGACGCTCATCCGCCCGGCGATGTTCGACTCCTACCACCCGATTCGGAACATCTCCGCTCCCGACCGAGAGGCCGAACCCGTCTCAATCGGCGGCCCGTGTTGTACGAGCGCGGACGTCTTCTGTACCGACCGGCCGGTCGCCCGTCCGGAACGGGGCGACATTCTGGCAATCGGTAACGCCGGCGCGTACGGCTACGAACTCGCCAACCAGTTCCACTCCCAGCCACGGCCCGCCGAGGTCGCAATCGAGGGCGAGGAGGCTCGCGTCGTGCGCGAACGCGAGGCACTGGAGGACGTGACGCGTATGGAACGATGACCTACGATATCGACGCCTTTCACCAGGAAGCGGTCGCGACACCGTCCCACGAAGACGTCTCCGAGATGCGGAACCTGCTCGTCGAGACTATCGAAGACGAAGGCATCGACCCGACGGTCGAGGATATCGGCACGGTCACCGCGACGCGCGGCAGCGGCGACCCCCACATCGTCCTGAACACCCACATC
>CAZFOF010000090.1:3932-8107 GCA_964520265.1 uncultured Halobacteriales archaeon
TTCGACACCGTCTCGCCGCACATCGACTACGAGCGCGACGGCCATATCGTCCGGGGCCGTGTCGCGTGCGACGCGAAGGGCCCTCTCGCCGCCTTCCTCGGGGCATTCTTCGACGCCGACATCGGGGACGGTCGACTGACGCTTGCCATCTCTCACGACGAGGAGACAGTCCAGACCGGGGGCGCACAGCTCGCGGAGACGCTGGACGCCGACGGCGTCATCGTCGGTGAACCGACCGACCTCGATATCTGTACGGCCGCACGCGGACAGTTCGAGGGAAGCGTTACGATAGAGGGCGAAAGCGCCCACGCCGCCGACCCAGCGAGCGGGAAAAACGCCATCCGTGCCGCAAGCGTCGTCATCCAGGGACTGGAGACCTACGACGACGAGTACGGCCCCGGCGAACACGACCTGCTGGGCTGGCCGACGCTCACGCCGACGCTCATCGAGGGCGGCGAGGCAACCAATCAGGTTCCCGGCGAGTGTACCGTCACCTTCGACCGGCGCTCGGTTCCACCGGAGTCCGTCGACGAGTGTATCGCCCAGCTAGAAGAGCACCTCTACAGCTTCATGCCGCGTGGGATGAACCTCTCCGTCTCCCTGCTCCGGCCTGAGATGCCCGCACCCGAGGCCTTCGAGACGGATGCAGACGCAGACGTAGTTCGTGCGCTGGAGTCTGCCAGCGGCGGCGACCTGCGCCCCTTCGGCGCGGCGACGGAAGCCTCCTACTTCGCAGCAGACGCGCCGACGGTCGTGTTCGGCCCCGGCGTGCTGGCGGACGACGAGGGCCCGGTTGCGCACGCAGACCGGGAGTACGTCGACAGCCGGGACGTCCACGACGCGGCCGATGCGGTGGCTGACGCCGTATCCGACCTGCTCGGATAGCTCTCTGAGAGGGACAACCACCAGATTACTACGCTCAGCCGGGGAGGTTTTTTCTGGCCCCAGATTTGCACGTGAGTAGATGATGCACCGACTCAAAAATTTCTGAACAAAATATTCATGAGTTTTCGGACTGTAGTTCGACGTATGAGTGCGATTACAGTTTCCGGACTCACCAAGGACTACGGTGGTGTCCTCGCGAACGACGCGGTCTCCTTCGAGGTAGCGGAGGGAGAGATATTCGGGTATCTGGGGCCGAACGGAGCGGGGAAGACGACGACAATCCGGACGCTGATGGGCTTTCAATCGGCCACAGACGGGACAGCCACGCTGTTGAATGCCGATATCCACGACGAGGACGCGATGGTCGAGGCAAAGCAACGTGTCGGCTATCTACCATCGAATCCCGACTTCGACGAAAAATCGACCGGCAGGGAGATTCTCGACTTGCACGCCTCGATAAAGGATGACTCCCGACGTGCGGAACTGCTCGAACTCTTCGAGGTTCCGGTCGACCGGAAGATTCGCGGATACTCCACCGGCCAGAGACAGAAACTCGGACTCGTGCAGGCGTTCATGCACGACCCTGACCTCGTCGTGATGGACGAACCGACCGCCGGTCTCGACCCGCTGATGCAACAACGCTTCAACGAGTTCGTCCACGCGGAAAAGCAGGCGGGTACGACTATCTTCCTCTCCTCGCACGTCCTGAGCGAAGTTCGCCGGGTGTGTGACCGCATCGGCATCATCCGCAACGGACGGATAGTGACCGTCGAGAGCGTCGAAGACCTGTTGCATCGCAGCGGGAAGTTCGTCCGGTTGCGTGTCGCTGCCGACCTCTCCTCGTCTGATATCAGCATCGACGGCGTCCACGACGTCTCGGTGCAAGCAGTCGACGAGCGGTACGCGGAAACGGTCGTCGCTGCCGGTGAGAGACAGGGCAACAGCGAGACAGTGAGCGAACTGACGTTTACCTACACCGGCGATTTCGACTCGCTGGTGGATTTCGCAGACGAGTACCACGTCCTCGAACTCGACGTGGAGGAGGCACCGCTCGAACAGGTGTTCATGCAGTTCTACGGTGAGGCGAACGGAGGTGACGCCTGATGTTCGAGTTCAGTCAGTACTACGGCCGTCGTCGCATCAAAGGGTCGGCGGTGCTGACCGCCGGGTTGGCGCTTCTGACGGGACTGTACATCTACATGTACCCAAGTATCTCGGCGGGTATCGACCTCGACGCCTACGTCGAGAGTATGCCACCAGCACTGCGTGCCGCGTTCGGCATCGAGGCGCTGGGAACGATTGAGGGGTTTCTCGCCGCCGAACTGTACGCGTTCGGATGGGTGCTGTTGCTCGGCCTCTATCTCACCTACAGCGCCGCAACGGTCATCGCCGACGATGTCGAAACCGGCCGGATGGACATGCTGCTGGCACTGCCGGTATCACGGTCGAAAGTGATACTGGAGAAGTTCTCGGCACTGCTGGTTCCAATCGTCTTCGCTAACGCTGTCATGCCGGTGTTCGTCTACGCCGGTGTGATGGCCATCGGTGAATCGGTCTCTGTCGCCAACTTGGTGATGGTACATCTGCTCTCGATACCCTATCTGCTCACGACGGCGGCCGTCGGTCTGGTCGCCTCCGTCGTCTTCGACCGGACAGGTCTCGCACAGCGGGCGTCACTGAGTGTCGTCTTCGGGTTGTTCCTGATCGATTCAGTTGTGACCGACACCGACTTCGCGGTACTGGGTGCACTCTCTCCGACGCGCTACTACGACCCGACGGCCGTGCTCGTGAGTTCACAGTGGGATTTCACAGGTGCAGTCCTCTTGCTGGTGGCGACAGGCGTCCTTCTCGGCGTCAGTCGAGCACTGTTCAAGCGAAAGGATATCGCATGACAGAAAGACAATGAGTGGTGGATTCAGCGAGGGCGAACGCGAACGAATCGAAGAGCGACTCATCGCCGAGGGGCGAGACCTGTTCGCACAGTACGGCCTCAAGAAGACGACAATCAGTGACCTGACCGAGCCAGTCGGCATCGCCAACGGAACCTTCTACCAGTTTTTCGACTCCAAGACCGACCTCTACGTCGAAATTCTCGACCGGGAGGGCGAGCAGATACTTCCCCGTTTGCTCGCGCCGCTGGAGGATTCCGACGACCCGGAGACGGCTATCGTCGCCTTTCTCACCGAGTTGATGGACGAAATCGAGACGAACCCGCTCATCCGTCGGTTGCTCGTCGAACCCGAGGAGATGCAACAACTCAGAGACCACCACACCGAGGCAGAACTCGAACAGAACCGCGACGAGTCACTCGGCTACATCCTCCCGTACGTCGAAGCGTGGTACGACGCCGGCGAGGTACGAGGCCCGAATCCGACCGTTGTCGCGAGCGCGATTCGGTCGGTGTCGTTTCTCACGCTGCACCAGCAGGACATCGGGGAGGGACTGTACGACAAAACCCGCGAGCTGGTGATTCGCTCGGTCGCGAAGGGTCTAACCAGTGAGTGAGTCAGGTGAACTGCAGATACAGCAGAACACTGGTGGTCATCGTCGCAAAGAGTGCCAGCATCAGAAGTACGTAGATTCCCAGACCGTACTCGGTCGCAGGATTCGTCGGTGCGTCGGGGTTTCGAAGCCAGTAGATGCCCTGAACGAGAAATATCGGCCCCGTTCCGAAGATAACGACCCACCGAATCGTGCCGGTCGAAGAAAAAAGAAGGCTTCCGGCAAGTGTAAAGACAACTCCGATGTAGAGAAAACACAGCGACTCCAGCCGAGCGGGTTCCATACTGGAAGGTCTGGGTTGTCGAAAATAAATTCACCGTCAGTGAATACGGGATTGCCCAGTCTCATACTGTTGGCTATAACTTCGTGAACGATTTTGGCACCCCGTTGTGCCAGATTTGTTCACGTATGTATAGCCGGGAGTCTCAGTCCAGACGACCGACGAGGGCGTCAGCGACACCTGTGTAGCCAGCGGGCGAAAGCGCCTGGAGTTCCTCGCGGACGTGTTCTGGGACGTCCAGGTCGGCAAAGAGGTCGTGGAAGGCGTCGATGGTCACGTCCTGGCCGCGGGTGAGTTCCTTGACGCGCTCGTAGGCGTCGGTGTGGCCCTCGCGGCGGAGAATCGTCTGGACGGCCTCACCGATGATTTCCGGTGTGGCCTCCAGTTCCTCGCGCATGACGTGTTCGTTGGGAACGACCTTCGCGAGGCCGTTCTGGCACTTGCTGTAGCCGATGAGACAGTGGGCAAACGCCGCGCCGATGTTGCGCTTGACCGTCGAGTCCGAGAG
>CAZFOF010000091.1:0-2243 GCA_964520265.1 uncultured Halobacteriales archaeon
TCGAGCCGCCGGAACTGCTCGACAGCGACCCCGCACTGCCCGATAACTTCGCACACGAGAAGATGCACCGCCTGCGCCGCGTCATGGACGAACAGGTCGGCATCGAGCGCACGCCCGACGGACTCCGTCGCGCACAGTCGGTGTTGCGCCGACTCAAAGGCGAAGTCGACGCCTACGTCCGGACGCGCACGTCGCGGTCGCTGTACGAACTGCGCTCGGCGGCAATCGTCTCGCTGCTGGTCAGTCGTGCGGCCGCAGAAAACGACGAATCCGTGGGCTGTCACTACCTCGTCGAGAGTGAGGCAGATACCACGACAGTCGACGCGGACTGACGATGCTCACCGACTCACAGATAGAGCAGTGGCTGCGTGAGGATATCGGCCACCACGACGTGACCAACCAGGTACCCGGTGAGACGACCGGGCGACTCCTCACCAAGGAGGACGGCGTCGCGGCCGGACTTGACGCTGCCATCGCAGTTTTCGAGTATCTCGGCGTCGAAGCGACGGCCACCGTCGATACCGGCGACCGGGTCGAAGCAGGTCAGACAGTGCTAGAGACGACCGGCCCGGCCCGCGAAACACTGCGTGGCGAACGCATCGCTGTCAACATCGCTGGTCACGCCTCCGGGATTGCAACGAAGACACGCCGAGCGGTCGATGCCGCACGGACAGTCAGCGACGACGTCCGCATCGCCGGCACGCGAAAGACGACACCGGGACTGCGCGGTATCGAGAAGCGCGCTGTCGTCGCCGGCGGTGGCGACACCCACCGTCTCGACCTCTCGCAGATGGTGATGGTCAAGGACAACCACATCGCAGAGATGGGGATGGCCGGCGCTATCGAGCACTTCCGCGAGCGCGCCTCCTTTGCGACAAACATCGAAGTCGAGGTCGAATCACCCGAGGACGGTTCTCGCGCTGCCGAGGCCGGTGCCGACATCGTGCTGTTCGACAACCTCTCGCCGGCCGCAGTCGAACGGGGTGTCGAGACACTTCCCGCAGGAACACTCGCAGAAGCCAGCGGCGGCATCACCATCGACGACGTGCCCGACTACGCTGGAACCGGCGTCGACATCATCTCGATGGGGTCGCTGACACACTCCGCGCCATCACTCGATTACTCGTTCCAGACCGGGTAGCACGTCGCTACGCGAAATCATCGTAGGTCGGCCGGTCACTGTCGCCGGGGAACTCTCCGACGGGCGCGGTGGTCTGGTCGCCACTTTCCATGTCTTTGAGCGTCACTTCGTCGTTCGCGAGGTCTTGCTCGCCGACGATGACGACCGTCTCGGCGTTGATAGAGTCGGCGTAGTCGAGTTGTGCGCCAAAACTCCGACCGGAGACATCTGACTCGACGATGTGGCCGCGAGTTCGCAGGTCGCGAGCGATGCGAGCGGCCACGTCGCGCGTGTCGCCGACCTGCAACACGTAGTAGTCCGTCGACAGCGCCTCCTCGGGCCAGACGCCCGCGCGCTGGCAGAGCAGTCCGAGTGTCGCGTAGCCCGGTGCGAACCCGAGTCGAAGCACTCGAAGACGACGCCGGTGTAGTAATCGAGTCCGCGGGCGGTCGTCAGCGAGAGCGTACAGTACTCACGCACGCCGAAGTCGTCGGCGGCATCGAGGACGTTCGTGAGGTTGTCGACGGCGTCTTCGACGCGGTCGGTGCCGGCAAATTCGACGAGGTCGTCCAGACTGTCCGCCGGCGTGTCCAGCAGGTCGTCGAACTCCATCGCCTGGGAATGGCTGAGACCGGCGTCTTGCAGCAGTCGGGTGTATTCGTCGGGGTCGACCTTCTCGCGTTTGTCGACAGCCCGAATTGCCTCGTGGGTGTCCACCTCGGCGTCGAAGGAGTCGAGCAGTCCACCGAGAATATCGCGGTGGGAGACACGGAAATCGAAATCGTCGCCGGTCAGACCGAGGTCGGTCAGCGCCTCGGCGGCGACAGCGAGCACCTCGGCGTCGGCGGTCGGTTCCGACGAGCCGAAGATGTCGACGTTGGTCTGGTAGAACTCGCGAAAGCGTCCCTGCTGGGGTTCCTCGTAGCGCCAGAACGGCCGCGTCGAAACCCACTTGACGGGTTTGGACAGTTCCTGCTGTTTGGCGACGAACATCCGTGCGACCGTCGGTGTCAACTCCGGCGTGAGAGCCACCTCGCGTCCACCCTGGTCGTCGAAGGCGTAGAGTTCGTCGACGATTTCCTCGCCGCTTTTGTCGGCGTACATCTCGACGGCCTCCATCGCT
>CAZFOF010000091.1:2253-8079 GCA_964520265.1 uncultured Halobacteriales archaeon
GTCCATTACCTGTCGGCGGGACTGCATCGCTTCGGGGTAGAAGTCACGAAAGCCCTTGATGCGCTCGTACATGTCCCGCCGTTCGAGCAGGGCGCGCTTGAAACCTTCTATCGCTGGAATGGACGTGTCGAACCCACAAGCGAGCCATCACACAATTCGGTCGACGACGCGGGACTGTTCGTGAGACGGAAAGATGGCCTCGACACGCTGTTGGCCCGCTTGCTCGCGAATCAACTCGCGGAGTTCCGTCTCGTAATCACCCTTCGGAATCGATTCGCTCGGGCCTGTCTCGACGACGAGATGGGTCGCGGCCAGTTCGTCGATTGCCTCGCGACCAATACCCGCAAGCGGCGCGAGATGAGAGACGCCAAAGCGGTCTTCGACGCTCTGTGCCAGCGGTCTGTCGACGGTCGGAACGCGGTCGTCCCGTCGGGTACCGTCAGCAACGGCATCGAACGAGGCGGCGGCCGCCTGCTCGATGGCGTGTTCGTGTACCTGCTGGATGCCGTGTGCCGGATAGCCGTCGGCGAGCATCTGGTCGACAGCGTCGGCGGCGACCGCTTCATCAAGTGCAATGCGAGTCGACGGAAAGTCAACTGCAGCGGCCGCCTCCTGTGCGTGTTCGTAGTCGTCAGTGATACCGAAACTGGCACAGAGAAGCGTCACGTCGGCCACGCGGTCGAGAAGGAGTGCAGCCAGTGTCGAGTCCTTACCACCGCTGTACAGCAGGCCGACCTCCATCACCGGCGGCGAATGTCGAAGCTCTTCGAGTCAGGCGTCAGTTCCTTGAGAAGTTCTTTCATCTTTTCCTCGTCGATTTTCCCCTGGATGCGCCCGCTCTGTGCGAGTGCAACGATTTGCTGTTCGACTTTCTCGCCGTGTTCGGGCTTGGACATCTTGACCGTGTTGAGGCGTTTGCGTGCGCCGTCGGTGAGATGCTGCCGGAGGACAGCCTTCTTCTGAGCCTCTGCCTGCTGGCGCTGGGCCTCGACGGCCTCGTCGTCCTGCCCGCCAGCCTGCTCTTTCATCTGCTTTCGCTTTTGTTCTCGGAGTTTTTCGAGTTCTTCGTCACTGGGTTCGCCACTCATATGTCCCTGTTGTCGATTCGTGGGCAAAGATATTACGGGAGAAAACGGTGGGAGACGACAGACGGTACTGTATCTATGCGGTCTGTGTCGTGCGGCCGGTCGTCCGTACCGCGAGAATCGTCAAAAACGCTTACGCGTACCGTTCGAGTTCCGGCTTGTCGAGGTCTTCGAGCACTTCGGTGGCCGTCTCGTCGAGGAGACTCTTGCCCTCGCCGGTGATGACGCGGCCTTCACCTTCGGCAGTCTCGACATAGCCGGCTTCTTCGAGTTGCTGGAGAGCGGTGCGGATGATGTTGCCCGAGCCCTCTGACTGGCGACGTGGGCGAACCTGGTAGCGGTTCGAGCCCTTCTTTGCGTTGCCGTATTCGGTGCGGAGGCTGCCGACACCGGTGGGACCGTCGATGGCAACTTTCCGGAGGAGGCTGGCGGCCCGTCGCGTCCAGAAGTCGTCCTGTTCCGGTGGGAGTTCACGGTCGACACCGGTCGTGGTGAACTGGAGCCAGTCGGGTTCCTCGACAGCCGATTCCTCAGCGAGCGTCTCGGCGACCGCCTCGATGAGATCCGCAGGCGGGACGTCGTAGAGTGTCGTCATTGGGACTTCTTTCCCTTTGGCCTCATTTAAGAACATCGTTTACAGAATTGCCGGAGCGACGGCAGGGGTCGTGTCGGCGAACCGACGCCCGCAGGTCACCGGCGACTGTCCGCACCGATGGCAGCAGCCACGCCACCGCCAAATAGCGTCGGCAGCCAGTAGGTCGCACCACGGTGGATGAGAACGGCAGCCGTCGCCACAGAGGCAGAGACCCCCGCTGTCGGGACGAGCAAGGCGATGAAGGCGGCTTCAAGCCCGCCGAGACCGCCGGGCAGTGGCGTCGCACCGGCAATCGAACCGACGGGAACGACAAAAAGCACCGCCGCAAACGGCGTCGCGTGGCCGAGTGCGTACAGCGACAGCCACAGCGAGGTCGACAGCGACAGCCAGCCAAGCGCCGAGAACCCCATCGCTTGCACGATTGTGCGACGGTCGTTGGCGACGCGGCTGACCGCAGCGAAAAAGCCGTCGATGCGAGCCACGACAGTGCTTCGCTCCGGCGGTGTCCGGTTGGGGACGAGACGGGTGGCGGCCCCGAGCAGCGGCGTAAGCAGGCGTGCGGTGGTCGCTTTGACGCGGTCGCGGTATCGCCAGCCGACCGTCGCCGCAGTGACGATGAGGGCAACGAGGACGACGACAGCCAGTGCTGCGACGAGGACGTTTCGGGTCAACTGTGCGGCACTCGCGACGATGAGGACGAAGCCGACGATGGCGAAGCCAACGGAGGGGACGAAATGCAGCGCGTCGACGCTCGCGATGGCGGCCAGCCCGTTCTCGTACTCGCTGTCCGCGACAGTAGAGATGAGCAACGCACTGATCGGCTCGCCACCGGCCTGTCCGAAGGGCGTGATGTTGTTCGAGAAGACAGCCGCAGAGAAGACCAGAATCGCCCTCGGCGCGGAGACAGGCGTCCCCAGCGCACCGAGTACCGTCCAGAGTGCGAGTCCCCACGACGAGAGCCAGCAGACCGCGACACCGACGATACCGACGAGAACGCCCACGTCAGCGCGTGCCAGTGCACCGAGTACGTCGTCGATGCCGATGAACCAGACGACGACCGACAGGGCGACGAGCGCGACGAGAAAGCCGGCGAGTGTCGTGAGCGTGTCGCCGTCCATACCAGCCCGGTAGGACGAACGTTGCTTCAAGCCACCGGATGGCCGACGTTTTAATCGTCCCGTGACAACACCACGTATGGACGAACGGGCGGCACTCGAACGGCTCGACGATACCGTACCCGCTGCTGGCGACGACGCGGCGGTCGTCAACGGGCTCGCCGTGACGACGGATATGCTCCACGACACGACGGACTTCCCCGACGGGACGACCCGCTACACGGCCGGCTGGCGGGCCGTCGGAGCCTCGCTGTCAGACCTCGCAGCGATGGGTGCCACCTCACTGGCCGCCGTTGCAGTCTACGCCGCGCCGACGTTCGACTGGGAGGAAATCGCCCAGTTCGTCGCCGGTGCCAGCGACGTCTGTGAGCTCACAGGCGGTGCATACGTCGGCGGCGACCTCGACGGACACGAAGAGTTCACCGTCTCGACGACAGCGGTCGGACGCACGGACGACCCGGTCATGCGCTCGGGGGCGAGTCCCGGAGAGGTCGTCTGCGTGACCGGGACGCTCGGCCGGACGGGTGCGGGACTTCGCCGGTTTGCAGCCGGTGACATCGACCGGGCCAACGAACTCTTTCGGTTCGAACCACGCGTCGCGGCCGGACGGGAACTCGCCGACCACGTGACGGCGATGATGGACTCCAGCGACGGACTGGCGCGGTCGCTCCACCAACTCGCAGCGGCGAGTGACTGTGGGTTCGCCATCGAATCGCCGCTGCCAATCGACGACGCAGTCGTCGAAGTCGCCACTGACGAAGACGAACGGCTGGAACTGGGCGTGTTTCTGGGCGAGGACTTCGAGTTGGTGTGTACGCTACCGGAGACGGCGGTGTCTGCGGCACAGACTGCCCTCTCCGTCGAGTTGACGCCCATCGGTACCGTCACAGAGAGCGAAATCACGCTGGACGGCGAGACACTTCCAGACCGTGGATACACCCACGGCGAGTGACGCCGACGGTCACACGGTGACGACTTCGACGGGAATCGGTGTGAAACACAGTGCGCCGAGAACGAACGTCAGAACACCGACAGCGATGCGACCCCGACCCAGCGGACTGTCCTCGCGTGGCGATGCAGGGCCGGCGTAGGCCAGCCCGGTCGCGAACAGCCCCCACATCGCCCAGATACCGACCGAGTCGAACCCGCCACGGACAAAGGCGAGATAGCCAGCCAGTGCGAACAGTGCACCGGGAACGGCGGCGGCCAGCGTCTCCTGCCGACGGCCGATGACGGCACGGACGATGTGTCCGCCGTCGAGTTGCCCGACCGGAAGCAGGTTCAGGACGGTCACGAGCATCCCGACCCAGCCACCGAAGACAACGGGATGTGGCCCCTGTCTGAGCGTCTCGACCGTGCCGGTAAGCTCTGCGATGATGGTGAGCAACGGCGGATTGTTGAATCGGATGGTGGCAGCACCCTCAGCGGGAGTCGCCGCTTCCTGAACGGTAAGTGGGTCAAGCTGGAGACCGACGGCCGTCACGACAATCGTCGCCGCCAGGCCGGCGAGCGGGCCAGCAGCCCCGATATCGAACAGCGCACGACGGTTGGGAATCCGCTCGCGCATCCGGATGACCGCACCCATCGAGCCGATGTACAGCGGGAGCGGGATGAAATACGGCAAGGAGGCGTCCACGTCGTGGTAGCGAGCCAGGACGTAGTGGCCCAGTTCGTGAATCCCGAGCACGCCTATGATAGCCGCCGAAAACGGCCAGGCTTGCAGTGCCGAAAGCGGGTCGTCGAACACTGGCAGTTGATACCAGTAAAAGGCACCCGCAAACAGCGTCGAAAGGACAGTCAACACGAACAGAACGGCGTTTCGCCAGGGGAACGACCCGGTACCGCGTGGCTCGGCGACGAGGACGTAGGTGCCAGACGGCAGCGGTCGGTCGGCTGTCGGATGGTCGTCTGTGAGACGGAGTCGGTAGCCGTAGTCACGGAAGCGTGCGACGAGTTCTCGCTCGACGGTCTCGCCATCTGTGGTGGGACGACCGACGTAGAACACCCGCTCCCCGTCGGTGCTGATGTCGGCAACATCGAAGACGGGAGCGAGTTCTCCGGGTGAGGGCCGAGCGTCGTCGCTCGCAGGCATCACCGACGCGTAATCGGTGGGCGAGGATAAATACACCGGGCAGCGCCCGCGTGGGAGAGAGTCACACGGGTGCCGTCCCCGGTAGCAGGGGCGGGGCGGGGAACAGCGGGGGCGTTCAGGCCGGTTCGACGCGCCAGGTTGTGGCGCTCGTGTACGACCACTTCTCGATGTCCAGGTCGACGGCGGAGTCCCGGAGCTTGACCATCAGTGCGCCGATCTCTTTGGGCGAGAGACCGACATCGTCTGCGATGAACTTGCTTTTGAAATACAACTCACCGTCGGCTGCCTTCTCGGCGAGATATGACTTCAGGCGCTGTTCTTTCGAGCGGTCGTCCGTGGAGGGCTGTTTTGTTGCGCTCATGTCTGCCTCGCTTTCTACTTCCTGGTGTATGAGTATATAAAGGAGGGAACCTTTGGGCTCGTTCGACCTGTTTCACCCCAATTTCGCGTAAAATGCACATTTTATCATCGCCTGAAATAGCTCGAGACATTTTACAAACTGTTCTAAGGGTGCAAATCTAGTCCACCCAGCACAATATTATTTCATCTCAGATATTTCGAATACTACTGAGTAGGCGGGTAAAAACAGGAATTTGTTGCTGGTAAAGACGCACCGGAAGCGAGTGTGTCGCCGGGAGCAGCGAGGTGAGTGGGGCAAACCACGGCCGCTGTCTGCGTGCTTGACAACCCTTAAGACGACATCGCGGCTACGCCGACCCAATGAAGATAGTCGTTTCTGTCGGCGGCAGCGTCCTCGTTCCGGAGGTCGACGCGGGACGGGTGGCCGCCTACGCAGACGTACTCAGAGACCTCGACGAGGCTGGACACGAACTCGCAGTCGTCGTCGGTGGCGGGCCCGCAGCACGAGAGTACATCGCCGCTGGCCGGGAGTTGGGTGCAAACGAAATCGAACTCGACCAGCTCGGCATCGCCGTCACG